>JAAFHG010000460.1 GCA_013297585.1 Chitinophagales bacterium | reverse complement strand
TTACACAGCTATTGATGAAATTAGAAGTGCAATGGAAGGGATGTTGGAACCAAAAGTTGAAGAGAAAGAAGTTGCAACTGTGGAAATACGTGAGGTGTACAAATTTGACAAAGCAACCGTTGCAGGTTGTTATGTTCAAGAAGGTAAAATTAAACGTGACCATAAGATTCGTGTGTTTAGAGACGGTATTCTGGTGTACCCAAGAATGGAAGGCGGATTTGCAGAATTGGGCAGTTTAAAACGCTTTAAAGACGATATGAAGGAAGTAAACAATGGCTATGAGTGTGGTTTAACTGTAAAAGGTTTTACAGACTTAAGTGTAAACGATACAATTGTAGCTTACGAAGAAGAAGAAGTAAAACGTACGTTGTAATATTTTATAAAAAATATAATCAAGGGTTGCTAGAAATAGCAGCCCTTTTTATTTTGCCCTCATTAAACTTTCGCCCAAAATTTCATTCTAAGAAACCTCACATTTAAGCTACGGCAGACAATAAATTTCCAGAGGAAAAGACCACTCTTACTGCTTAACAAAAACTTAACCGTTTTTATTCCAACCGAAATAGAAAATACTAGCCAAACTTTATCCCCTTTTCGAGGCTTTTTTATCTTTTTTCAAGCAAAAAATAATGTTATAACATGGTTGGCAAAACTTTAACAGCCGTTAGTCCATATCTACCTGCACGGCCTTGTTACATTTTTAGTTTTGGTGCGTTAAACATCAAATCAAAAAATAACAAACCTCAATCATTATGAAAAAAGTAACCGCCTTAATGGCAATCTTTATGACACTGGCTATCGCCTCATTTGCAGAACCTAATGAAAAAGTTTTAAAAGCATTTAGCACAGCTTTTCCAAGCGTACTAAAAGTAGAATGGGGCGGCTCTACCGAACAGCCAACCGCTTATTTTAAAACAAACAATATTCAAACAAGAGTAAGCTTTGATAAGGATGGTAATTTTCTTCATTCTATGCGCTACTACACCGAGAAAGAATTACCAACCAATATTTTATTTTCATTACAGAAAAAACATGCAGATAAAAAAATTACTGGAGTAACAGAAACATCTGATGCTGAAGGTAATACGACTTACTACATTAAAATGCAGGACGATAAAAATTGGTGGACGCTTAAAACTACCAACGGTAATAGTTTTGAAGTGTATGAAAAATACAAATTACAGTCATAAATCTTAGCTAATACCACATTAACAATAGTAGCAGCGTTTAAAGCTGCTATTATTGTTTTAGAGAAATTATTTGTTTAAAATTTCTTGCACTGTACCAAGTAAAACATTTGTACCCAAAGCCAAATCTTCATAAGAAGAATATTCTAAAGGATTGTGACTAATGCCATCTTTACTACGAATGAAAATCATACCATAATCGCACACGTACGATATTGGCAAAGAATCATGAAAAGGACCACTCATTAATTCTGGTGCATCTAAGTTTAATGCTTCACATTGTTGATGAATAATGGTTTTTATCCAATCTGCGCAATAACGTGGTTCGCTATTTGTATCTTCAGAAATTGTGTAAGCAAGCTGATGTTTCTTTGTTATTGCCTCTATCTTGTTTAATAACTGTTTTTCATAACGGTTACGGCGTTCTAAATCTATATCTCTTAAATCAACAGTAAACGATACTTCTTCTGGTATAATATTACGTGATGCAGGAAACACATTGATTGTACCAACCGTGCCTACAGTTGGTGCGCCAGGTATTTGCGTGGCAATTTCGTTAAGCGCAACAATAATTTCTGCAGCACCTACAAGGGCATCTTTTCGTATAGCCATTGGCACACTACCTGCATGACCAGCCATGCCTTTTAGCTTAACCGTAAGCCATAGTGGTCCAGAAATACCAGATACTATACCAATGGGTTTATTAGCATTATCTAAAACAGGTCCTTGTTCTATATGCAATTCTAAAAAGCAGAAAATACTACCAGCTTTGTACTCATCTTCTTTAAGCTTGGTGATGTTGCAGCCAAAATCTTTTAAGGCTTGTTCACGAGTAATCCCATCTTTATCTGTCCTTTCTAAGTCGCCTTCTTCAAGCATACCTAAAATACCCTTGCTGCCAAATAAGCCTTTATTAAAACGCCAACCTTCTTCATCTGCAAAAGAAATTACTTCAATGCTTCTTGTAGGTTTGATATTATTTTCTATAAGCGTTGCAACTACTTCAATGGCACACAAAACGCCAGCAACCCCATCGAATCTGCCCCCGTAAGGCTGCGAATCTAAGTGTGAACCCATCATTAATACTGGTAATTCGGGATTTGTGCCTACTAGTCTGCCAATTAAATTACCAAAGTTGTCAATCCTGGTCATCATGCCAGCTTCTTGCATCCATGAAGCAGCCAATTCAAATGCTTGCTTTTCCAATGCAGAATGCGCTGGCCTACAAGTGCCTGTTTCACCAATTTTTCCTATCAGACTCATTGCCTCAAAATGGGCTTGTAGGCGAGAAGCATTTATGTTCATGCGGGCAATTTTAAAAATTAAATGTACAAATTTTATTACCATAATTTTATTATATTTTATAATTATAAATTAAAAAACCACTGATTTCAGTGGTTTCAAGGTTTTTCAAGAATAATTCAATTTGTTTATTAGGATTTTTGTTTTCTTTCTTTCATTCTTTTAGCACTATAACCTACACCAGCAGCTACAAGTAAGCTCAAGCCACCATCTATTGGTGCGCTATCAACATCACCACCACCCGTACTGTAAGGATTGCTAGTTGGCTGCGCTAATAATAGCATTGGTACTAGCATAATTACTACTAGTGTTAATATCTGTATGATTGTTGTCTTTTTCATTGTTGTATTTGTTTTTGGGGTACTACTGTTTGTTTGGTTGTATAAACTAGGGATTAGTTGTTTTCTTGTCTAATCCCTAGTTGTTTTTATTGTTTGTTTTGTGTTCTGTCATGCTGAGAAACGAAGCATCTGTTTGGCTTTGTACATCAACAGTTCCTTCACTGCGTTCAGGATGACAGGGGCTGTTATTCCTTCACTGCGTTCAGGATGACAGGGGCTGTTATTCCTTCACAAAACGTTGTGTTTGTTTACTACCTGTTGTTTCTATTTCTAGCGCATAGTTACCTGCTGCTAGCTGTGCTGCCGGTATAGATATGGATGTTGTTCCTACCGCTAATTGTGTTTTTTGCGTAGCTACTACTTTGCC
>JAAFHG010000276.1 GCA_013297585.1 Chitinophagales bacterium | reverse complement strand
CAAACCGCTTTCCATCGTCAATCTTGCAGAGTACGAACAAAAATATTGTGTTTTAAATATTGCTATTCACCGAGGAGAATTACAAAAAATATTAGCAAATGAAATTGGATTTGACAACATAAACCTTTCTAATTGTCTTTCAAAAATTGAAAAAAACGAATTGTTTAAACTGACATTTGAGGATAACACAACCTTTGAAAGTAAAGATGTCATTGGAGCAGATGGCATAAAATCAGTAGTTAGAAATCAAATACTTTAAAAAAATACATTGCGTAGCCCAAGCCAAATCTGTTGGAGGGGAATTTGTGAAACAGATTTACCTCAAGAATATCATAACGAATTTAACGAAGCTTTCTGCCGTTGTTAGTATGTAGGGCAAGTAAATGTGCGTAAGCATACCAACGACATACATCTGTGAATGCTGTTGGTCAAAGACACAACAGCGTCGAAAGAAGATAACCCGTTGCGCCCTTTGCCTTCTTTGTTCCTTTGTGTGAAACAACTACAACTACTGCTTCTCTATTTCGGTAGTTTGCTTTTCTTTTTGTGCGGTTAGGTACATAATACTCACATTTAGCTCGAAGCCAATGAGCAAAATGAGGGCATTGAAACGGATTAATAACATGATGACCAAAACGGTACCGATAGAGCCGTACACTTTGTCGAAACGGGCATAATGATTAACCCAATACGACAAGATAATAGTGGTAAGCAAGGTGAGTATGGTGGCTAAAAACGAGCCCGGCGATAGTAGTGACCAACGCTTTTTAACCGAGGGTGCAAACTTGTAAATGAGCCCGATACCATAAAACAGAAAGCCTACGAGAATAAACCATCGCACACCGTTCCACCATTGTATGCGTGCCTTGCGCTTTAGGTGAAAGAGGCTTTTTAGTAAGAGTGCAAATTGGTCTTGCCCAATTAATAGGGTAGCAGAGGCCAATACTAAAACGATGAGGATAAGGGTGAGTTTGATGGCTCGCAAGCGTTTATGCAGAAAATACTTTTTGTTCTCAAGCACAGAGCGGTCGAAGGTTCTGATAACGCCAATCATGGCATTAGACGCATAGTAAACTAGCAACACAAAACCGAAAGAAAACAAACCTACTTGGCGCTCCATTAAGCCATTGAGTAAGTTGCGGATAAAAATATAGGTGCTAGAATTGGGCGTAATATCTTTAAATAAACCCAATACTTCGGTTTGTAAATCAGCCGATTGTGGTAAATAAGGAATGATAGAAAACAAAAACAAGATGGCCGCAGGTAGGGCCATAATGAGGTTAAACGAAATAGCCGAAGCTCGTTCGTTTAAGCCTAGTTTGTCTATTTGTTTAAAGAAATAAGTGGTTACTTCATACCAACTTAAAGTGGTAGTAGGAAACCTTATTTGCTTGCTTTTTGTAGATAGAAATCTTACATGCTTTAATTGCAATATATTTCTTTGAAATTTATTCATCCGCTTGTGCCTGCTTCTTTTCTAGGTAGATGGTTAATGCTTGTTGGTATGCTTTGGCGTATTGTAAATGCTCGGCGTAATTGCTGCTAAAATGGCTACCGCCTTTTAAATCTGCATCGGCCACAAAAAATAAATAGTCTGTTTTAGGTGCATTTAACACCGCATCTATGGTACTTGCACTTGGTGTGCAAATAGGGCCTGGCGGTAAACCTTTGTTACGGTAAGTGTTGTAAGGCGATTCTATTTGCAAATATTTTTCGTAAACACGTTTAATGGTAAAATCTTTCATAGCAAATCGAACGGTAGGGTCTGCACCAAGCGCCATGCCTTTGTTGTAGCGATTGAGGTACACACTTGCAATATTTCCTTTATCGGCATCTCTATTAGTTTCTTCCTCTACAATAGAAGCCAAAGTGTATACTTCTGCTTGAGACAATGCTAAAGCTGTTGCTTTAATTTTTCGGTCTCTTTCTTCCCAAAAATCATCGCTAGTGTTTTTAATTTTACCTAATATTTTACTTAAAGGTGTGTAATAGTAAAAAGAGTACGTGTTAGGCAAAATGACGGTAAACAAAGTTTTTTCATTTAAGCCATAGGGTTGTAAACTATCTGCATTGCTAAAGAAGTTCATGGCAGAAGTACTATCCACAGCAAAGTTTTTAGCAATTAGTTTGGCAAAATCTTCATTCGTTCTCAGTTTGTTGATGACCAATTTTACTTCAGCTTGACGGTTGTTGCGTAACATTCTAGCTAGCGTAAGCAAATTATCATTATTTCTTAATTTGAATTTACCAGGTTTTAAGCGCTGCCAAACATTTAGTTGATCAGCTAAAACACCAAAAGCCATGGTACTGTAAATAATATGATTGTCGTCTAGCGCTTTAAGTACACTTGCCTTATCGGTTTTACCTTCTTCTACCACAAAGCTTTTGGTTTTCTCATCAAAAGAGGTTGCAGCACCAAATACTAGGTAAGCGGCAATACTGACACAAACGACAACGATTATAAAAATAAATGCGAGAATTTTTTTCATGGCTTCGAATTACATAAAAAACCCCGTCTGACATAAACAGACGGGGAGATTTGCGGTTATTAAACCAATAATTATTTTTTTACAGGGGCAGCAGGTGTTGCACCACTTGTATTTACCTTTTGAATTAAGGAATTGTCTAGAGCTGTTGTAGAACCGCCTCTTAAAAATAAAGTAGATGTTAAAGCTAATACAGCAATAATACCTGCGAAAATCCAAGTACCTTTTTCTAACACATCATTGGTTTGTTTAACACCCATAATATTGTTGCTTAAGCCACCAACATTACCTGCTAATCCACCACCTTTTGGATTTTGAACCAATACCACAAAACACAAAGCCACACTGGCTAAAACTATTAATGCTAAAAACAAATACACCATGATTATATTCCTTTTAATTGTTGAATCTTGCTTGCAAAATAAGCGGATTTATTAGGATCTAAAAAACTTAATTTTATATAGAGTTGAATTGCCTTATCAACCTTACCTTGTTTGATAAAAACATCTGCCATAGTTTCGGTTACAATTTCTCTTGCCGCAATAGAGGCTTTGGCAATATTTGCAATGGCTTTTTCTAATTCAGGGTCTGTACCTAAATCCTGAGGATTGGGGCTTTGCCCTTTAATTTGTTTCAACCAATCTGTAAAGCGACGTAATTGAATGGTTAATTTATCTTGAGGCTGTTTGGTTAAATCTATTTTTATGCCTTGCGATGCGAAATAATCTACTTTAAATAGTGGCTCGGCTTCAAATTCTAATTTAGCATCCTCGCTAATAGGCTTTTTGAAATCGGCTATTTGGTTAGATAAAACAGAAGCAATATTATTAATTGGATGTTTATCTTCTTCTTCAAGTGTATCAACATCGTCTTCTGAATAGGCTTCGCTTAATGTGACTGCGGTTGGTGCTATTTCAGTTTGTACATCTGCAAAACCATTAAAACTATAGCTAGGGATAGGTGCAATATTTGGTTTAAGTGTTTCAACTTGGGGTGCTGGTGCATTAACATCTAGCAAACGTTTTACCGCTTCTAGCGTAGGTATTGAAAAACCACCACTATTATTATCAAAACTATTGGTGATAGTGTTATCTGATAATGGTGTTTGAGGCGTATCTATAGTAAGAGGTACTTCTGTTTTTACAACAGGCGCAACATCTTTTAAAGAATTAGATAAAGCAAAAGATGTATAATCTACAATACCGCTGTCATTAACTGTTACTGTAACAGGCGATACAATAGGCGCAATTGGCAATTCGTCAATAACATCATTTGTAATCGCTTCAAAATTAGCTTTTTCTGTCACAATATCAGTAACAGCAGGTAATTCATTTTTAACTTCTTCAACGATTTCGTTTACTACAGGTAATTCAGTTTCAACCTGAGGAGAAACTATTGGTTCTATTACCTCTGTTGGTAAAGCTGCTATGGCTTCTTCAACAACAGGTATAGCTGCGTAAGCTGTAGGCTGCACAATTGTAGCTTCAATAACTGGTGGTGCTTGCGGTGCTATTACAGGAGGTTGCGCTTGGCCATTTAATATTATTTTTTCCAATACAGGTTCGGTAATACTGCCATTGTGTAATTGGTATTGCAACCACAAAGGATTGCTAAAGTGCAAAGCTGCTTTTTGTAGCTGTGTATTAAAATTATAGCTGCTTTGTTCTTTTTGTTTTAGTGCTAACAAAAATTGGGCTGGGGCGAAATATGGAAACTCATTGGCGATTTGTTGCAAATCGTTAACACCAACTGATGAAAGGTGGTTGTTTCCTGAAAGGTTGTATAATGCTTGTTCTACTGCCATCGGCGTTGAAAATACTAATAGATTACCAATTAGAAAAAATATGGTTAAAAATTTCATCTGTTAAGTTACGAATAATCTCATCCTGTAACTGAACATAGGCTTGATCAAGGGATAAATTGGCTGAAAAATCGAAGTTACGACTTACATCAAATTCATCGGTTTTATTTTCTAAAATATCTTTCACAACCATATGTATACCTACTGTTAAGCGGTTGGTTGCAGCTTGTGTAGAGGAAATTGCCGTAGTAGAAACATTATAAGAGGATATAAAACCACTTAACTGATAATGCGCTTCATCGCTACTAGTTCTTGTTAACCTTGTTTGGCTCACAATTTTTTGCTGAAGTTTGTCATTTAATTTAGGTGCTAGCTGCGTATTAATGATTGGGGCTCTATTTTCAATAAAATTAATCTTGATGGTTTTGTACTTATTGTAGTCAATAGATACATCTTTAAACTTATACACACCGCAGCCAGTAATTAGTAATGAAAAATTAATAATTGATAATGCAAGAAGAAAATATCTAGCGATATAAAACGAATTGTATTTTTTGTAATTTTTCATTGTTAATTATTAATTTTTAATTCTCTTAAAGGTCATCAATATCGTATTCCTTCAACTTTCTATATAAAGTTCTTTCGCTAATGCCCAAATCTGCCGCAGCATCTTTACGTTTGCCTTTATGTTTTTTTAATGCTTTAATTATCAATTCCTTTTCAATCACCATAATATTTAGTGTTTCTTCAACTTCTTCATGGTGGTGAATATCATTTTCGTTTAGCAATACTGCATGACCATTATTTGGTTGATAAGTATTTGCAGTAGGTTGCGTAGGCTGGTAAGTTGGTGTGGGCAACATCGGCTGTAAATCTATTGAACTAGCATTTGTATGAAAATCATTCATCAAACTTTCCTTGGTAAAATTAGCAGCCGTACCAGCTAATGAAGGGTTTTGCAATATTTCTAAGAACATTTTTTTCAACTCTGTTACATCTTTCTTCATATCGAAGAACAATTTGTACAGTAATTCTCTCTCGTTGGCAAATTCACCTTGTGGTGCTGCATCGCTTGCTAGCATTGGCATTCTGCTTACTACTTTTTCTGGTAAAAATTTGCGTAGTTGACTACCATTTAATGTTTGAGAATTACTTAATACAGAAATCTGTTCTGCAAGGTTCTTTAATTCACGAACATTACCAGGAAAAGGATAGTTAATTAACAAATTTCTAGCCTCTTCATCTAGCTGAACAGGTGTGGTTTTGTAGCGCTCTGCAAAGTCAACCACAAACTTTCTAAACAACAATAAAATATCT
>JAAFHG010000081.1 GCA_013297585.1 Chitinophagales bacterium | reverse complement strand
TTGCAATTGTTCATCTGAGGTTTTAACCCTTAATCTGTTTTCCAGGTTAAATAATGATGTAGCAGCACTGGAGTCATTTTTACTTCCTGCGTATTGATGTAACAGTTGTATGTAATCAATGCTATCGTACACAAGCGTTGTAGCATTTAACATCGCTTGTACACTATCTTGCCATTGTAGGATATTGTTTTTTTTATTTTTAAAGTCATGCAATTCTAATTTAGCTTGAACAATTTTGTACTTGTCTGCATACTTTATTCCACTGTTTACTAATGTTTGTGGGCTATCTATTTTGTTAATCACTTCCTTAGCGTATGCGTAGTTGTTCACTTCTGTGGCTTCAAAGGCACATACTGTTTGCATATTATAATACTTACGCAGGGTTACGGTATCTATTTGTTTCAATAGCTTTTGTATATGTTCAATGGTATTAACACTGTCTTTAGCTGTGGCATAAGCATGTATAGTTAGGTAGTCGCAAAAAATTTGATTGTTTATTTTTTTTAGTTGATTAAAATATTCACTAGCTTTTTTGTAGTACAGTAATGTTTTTTGGGGGTCGAATTTTGCAGCATCGTACACCCTACCAATAGCCAAATTAATATGTGCTTTTGCTAAAAGATCGGTAGTGGTATCTGCTATGGCATAAGCACTATCATAATAGAGTAAACTTTTTTCAAAAGCCTCAATACCTTTTTTGTTTATGTAAAAGCTATCCCCTTTATCGTAGTATCTCCAAAATGGGTGACCATCTTCTAATACACTAGCCTTTTGCTTACAAGCCATATACAAGCTGGTACAAACAAGCAGTAAGGTTATTCTTTTTAGTAATAGGGTAAAAGGCATAGGGTGTAAAATAAGCCAATGATTTTTATTCTAGCTATCTGTCTCGTCCCAAATATTGAGGGTTTTATCCCAAAATTATTAAAAAAATTGTTGATTAAGAAGCTAGAATTTTTATTTGTGCTAACCTAAATTTATCAACAATGAAAAAAAAAATACTAACACTAGTATTTGCTATTAGCAGTGTGTTTTGTTTTAGTCAATATGCTTCGCCTACCATTAACGGTGTAATTGGTACCAATGAATATGGTACACATACCAATGGCCAAAATCAGCAAGGTAATTGGTATATAACGTGGGATGCTACAAACTTATTTATAGCTTTAGACGGCTCAAATACTAGCGAAGGAGCCATTTTTTACATAGACAGAAACCCACTTGCAACTGTAAATGGAGGTACCAATAGCGATGGCACGTTAGTTGGCCAAGCATACGATGGCACAAATTTTTCTAGGTTGCCTTTTAGGGCAGATTTTGTTACCTATTTCGGTAATGGATATAGCGAATACAGAACGGCCAATGGTAGTAATGGATGGAGTTCTAACTTTACAAGTTTTGGCTCATATGTAGATAATGGGAGTAATGTAAGAGAGATTTCCATTCCATGGAGTACTATGGGTGGCTTACCTAGTTCATTCAATTTTTTTGGTTATGTAACTTCCAATGCTGGTGTTGCTTACAATCAAGTGCCTAGTGGTAATCCTAGTGCTAGTTTTGGTACATCAGCCACAGCTAATTATTATTTAACTGTTTCAAATACAGCAAATGGTACAGCCACCAAGCCTTTTAGCAGAACATCATTTAGCACAGCTTCTACAATTACTTTATCCAATGCTCAAAGCCTTTGGGACTTAACTGTAAATGGAACTAGTATTACCACTACCCTTAGTGCTATGCAAACTGTTTCGGGTGCAGTAGCTGTGGCTAGTGGCAATACTTTGGCAGCAGGCGGTAATTTAACTTTGGTGTCCACTGCTACTGGCACCGCACGCATTGCTACTATTTCTAATACATTTGGCAATGTTACAGGCAATGTTACTTGCCAGTTGTATATACCAGGTGGTAATAGGCGGTTCAGATTTTTGAGTCATCCTTTTAATGCCAATTTATCAATTGCAGCGGTTTTAGGCACATCTATTTCCTATACAGGTACAGGTGGTACTACTAATGGTTTTTCTCACAATACCACAACCAATAACCCCAGCGTTTTTACCTGGATTAGCTCTATCGCAAATGGAAGTATAAATCCTGACCCAGGGTGGATAGCCCTTACAAATGCAAACTCATCAACCGGGTGGAGCAGAAGAAGAGGATTAAGAATATTAATACGGGGTACTTTTAACGAAGGCTTAAATGGCTTACCATATACACCAAGCCCAGTTACTATAAATATGACAAACACACTAGCTACATCTGTTGGAAGTGTTAATTTATTACCAAATTCTGGTTCGAATGGCGGTAGTGGTAGTACACAAAATTTTATCTTGCTGGGGAATCCTTTTGCAGCTCCATTTAATATTGGACAAGCCATAACTAGTGATGCCAGTAACTTTAACAGTGCAGATAATATTAGAAGATTAACTAACACTATTTATTTACGCAACCCATATACTGGCAGCTATATTGCAGTTGATGTTTCTTTAAGCCCAAATTATACAATACCTGCATATACTGGTTTTTTTGGTGTAATAACTCAAGGAAATACCCAAATAGCTAACGACTTTGCATTTAACATTAGCAATATTGCTACTACTACTAGCACCGGCACCAGTGTTTTTGGAACTGTCAACGAACCTCAAAAATTTATAGAACTAAAAACTATTTACAATGGTGAAGAGTATGATAATACCATTGTAAAGTTTGATAAAAAGTATAAAACTGATTTTAATAATGGGATTGATGGAACAAAGCCCAGCAACGATGTAGTAAACAATTATACTCTAAGTGCCGATAAAATAAAATTGGCAGTAAATACTACACCGTTTATAAATGGCACATTTATACCAATGGGCATTGGTATAAACGCCGCAGGTAATAGTAATATTACCTTTAAAGTAGCACAACTTAATTTAGATAGTAACCAACAAATTGTTTTATGGGATAAGCTAACCAATCTTAAAACAATATTGGCACAAGATGCTGCATACAATTTTACAATAAACAATACCGATAGTGCCACTTTTGGCGATAGCCGTTTTGTTTTATTACTAAATAACAAAACAATTGTACCTACACCAGCAATAAATAGTTTTATAGCAACTATTGCAGGTAGCAATATCGTTAGCAATAAACTACAAGTATTCATTAGTTTGCCTGCTAATAAAACTGCTACTGCCACATTAACCAATATAGCAGGACAAACCATTGCTACACAACAAATAACCGCAACAGGCAATATTAGCTATAATCTAAGTTCACTACCAAGTACCAACTACTTTGTTACTGTACAATGTGGCAAAGAAAAAACAACCCTTAAGGCCATAAAACAATAAAATATTACTAAGCAAAATTTTAAAGAAATGAGAAAAATTACATATATTTCCTATTTACTTATTCTACTTTTCCTACTGCCTGCATTACTACATGCCCAACCAGGCTTTGATGATGATGTAAATGATGTGAATGATGTGCCTGTGGATGGTGGGCTTAGCTTACTTGTAGCAGCAGGGATAGGGTATGGTGCTAAGAAATTGAAGAGGAAATCGAAGTGACAAATGAATACTTAAATCATCTATTTCTATATGCCTTCTGGTTTAAAGTCATGTATTTAAATGCATGACTTTTTTTATTGGCAGAACATTATTCCTTATATCCAACATAGAAAATCTAGTTGTTATGAAAATTAATGCTATTCGCCTACAAGCCCATTTTGAGGCTATGAGTCTAATTGGTCACCCCTCAAAAACTCTCTAAGTAAAGGCTGTAGAGGCTTCAATAACTAAATTTTTATGTTACCAAAGCAAGAACAAACTGCCCAAACGAGTTTTTTCTTTCGTTAGAAGAGCAGCTAGACCAGCACCATGCCCTTTATTTATTGGCTAATGCGATAGATTGCTAGGTTTTTGAAACAGCATATTATAAGTATTACAGTGCCACAATGGGTAAGCCAGCCAAGCCAATCAGACTGATGCTATCACTACTCATTTTAAAGCAGTTACGCAAGCTTAGTGATGAGAATTTGGTAGTAGCGTGGAGTGAAAATTTGTATTTCCAATACTTTGGCGGCAAGCAATATTTTGTACCCAAAGCGCCTTGCAGTTCCACAGAATTAGTAGCGTTTAGAAAACGAATTGGCGTGGAAGGTGTAGAACTTATTTTGAAAGAAAGTATTAGGATAAATGGTAAAAATGGTTATGAAGATACCTTGAGCGCAGATACGACTGTTCAAGAAAAAACATCACTTACCCTACCGATACGAAGCTGCACAAAAAGATAATAGCCAAATGTGTTGGCATAGCTAAAGTAGAAGGCATTGAACTTCGTCAGAGCTATACATTTACTTTAAAGAAACTGAACACTTTGCTTCGTTTTCAGCACACAAAAAATGGTAGGAAAGAAGCTAGGAAAGCGAGAAAGAAAATAAAAACGATAGTAGGCAGATTGGTACGAGAAATTGCTAGAAACCTTGATGAACAAAGGCTTTTACAACATCAGACGCAATTAGACATTTACCAAAAAGTATTGCTTCAAAAGCGAAGTGACAGCAACAAAATTTATGGCTTACACGAATCAGAAGTAAAGTGTTTTACTAAAGGAAAGGAGCATAAGAAATTTGAGTTTGGAAGCAAAGCAGCCTTACTGGTTACGCAAACCACCAACGTTATTGTAGGTGCCTTAAACTTTAGTGACAACATACACGATTCTAAAACTTTACCAACCGTAATAGAACAATATGAAAGGCTAACTGGAAACCAAGCCAAAAGCCATTTTTGCAGACAGAGGCTACCGAGGTCCAAAGACGGTAAGCGAAGTCACTATTTACACGCCCAAACCACAAATAAACATTACCAAAGCACAACGCAAGCAACATTGCAGACGCACAGCCATAGAACCAATCATTGGGCATTTAAACATGATTACAGGTTAATCAAAAATTACCTAAAAGGAACGTTTGGTGATACTATTAATTTAATGCTAAGTGCTGCTGCAATGAACTGCAAACGAGTCATGAACCTCTGGCTTACGGGGGCTAACTTTTGTTGGAAACGTATCTGCTATATCATCGCAAATATTTATTGGATATTCTATGCCCATAAACTAAAAGGGACTTTTGATGGATGACCACATAGAAGTATAATAGCCGATAACCACAGAAATCTACGCTTCAAAAAATTCGGTGTTAGTGCCGATTTTGTTTTTAACCCTAAACTTAAGATTACGAATTGCCTCGAGGCTGATGCCTAACAAAGCAGCCATTTCTTTATTGTCTAAGTTTAGTTTATTGAACATTAAATAGCGCAATTCGCCAGTTGTAATACTAGGAAATTGCATTTTGATAGTATCTGCAAATTGTGGGTAGGCTTTATCGAACATAGTTTTATAGTTCTGCCAATCTGCCTCGGTTAAAATTACCGATTGTTTTAGCTTATCTATAATTTCCTCCTTCTCATTTGCCCGTTCGCTTGACTGTAGTTTTAAGTTTTCTACCTCAAGGGTAAATTGCTCTATCAGTTGGTTTTTGTCGTGTATGTTTTTGGCAAAATCTTCTAGTTGCGTTTGTGCAAGTGTTAGTGCTTCTTTGGCTTTTTCTTTTTCACGTAAAGCCTGCTGCTGTTGCAGTTGATGGCGTAGGTTTCTACGTTTTGCATACAAAATTGCTAATACGGTTACTAAAAGTGCTATTATAATAACGGCGTAAAATTTTATACGGGTAGCAATGTATTTTTCTTGAATAAGTTTGTTGTCGTATACTTTTTTGTTGTAGGCAATATTTGCTTCAGCAATAATTTTTTGTTTTTCATCTAGCTCTTTATCTACAATTTGTTGGTACTTATTTACCGAATCTAAATTTTTTAAAATCACTTCTTCAGATGCTTTTTGGTACCTGCTTAATTGAAAAAGGGCTTTGTAGTAATGCAGTAAACTGCTGTTAAATTCTTTAATAGGTATATAAGGTTCGGCAAGTTTTAAAAAAGCAGCGGCTTGCTGTGGGTTGTTTTTTTGCAGGTGTATTTCTGCAATGGTAGCGTAAGTATTAATATTATGGTCAACCAAATATTGACCATAACCCTTTAAAATGCTAACGCTTTTGAGGTAGTAAATAAGTGATGAATCGTATTTTTTTTGGTCGAAAAACACACCTGCAAAACAATTTGTAGCTATGCCTTGCCAAAGTGTGTCGAATAAAAATTTGCCCTGTGAATAGTTTAAACATTTGTTATACCAATAAAATGCAGAATCTGGCTTATTTAGTTTTCTGTAAGATTCTCCTATAAGGTTAGTATTAGCTTTTATAAGCCATTTCACTTTAGCGTTTGGGTCGTTGTGATAATTAGTTTGATGACAAATAAGACCAAATTTTAATGCTTTTTCATAATCCTTAAACTCAAAAAACTGTACACCCATTTCGTGAAAAAAATAGCTGCTTTTGAAGTATTGCTTATTGGGGTCTTTTACTATTTCTTCGTATGCATATAAATAATACTCTAGTGCTTTGGTAAATTCTGCACAAGCTCTATAGGTTTGCGCCTTTGATTGCAATAAATAAGCTACAAAAAACTGATCCTTTATTGTTTTGGCTTGCTCTAAAAACTCGTCATATATGTCAAAATTATGGTTTAGTGTGAGCCCATGTTTTTGTACGAGTGAATCGTATTTACGTAAAAATGCAATATGAATAGCGTCATTCGGGTGTCCTTTTTCTTTTACTACCCGAGTAAAACTGTCTAGTTTTTTAGTGTCATTTTGCACTAGTCTAAAACAATTTGATAATCTGTAAATCCTATCTATATATTCTTTTTGACTTTGCCAATCTATATCAGACTGCCCAAAGCTCTTCAGAAAAAACAGAGTAAATAATATTGATAAGATATATTTATCTATCGAAGTCATTGTAAATCAGTAGTATTTTATTTGTTCAAAAAATCAAACGATTTTCAAACGCCTTCTTTTGGGTTCGCTTGCCAATCTGTTACTATTTGCACACAAGCAAGCAATAATTACAAAGTTTACAAAATCCTTACAAGAGAATAAAAAATATATTCTAAAGTAGCTGTTCTTTAAACTTTTAAAAAACACTATCGAAAATTATTGCTTGTCAATTCTAATAAACGTTAACTAAAACAAATATGACAATGCGATTTTTTACATTAAAACGAGATGGTGTTTTACGGGAAAGCTCAACTTTTAAAGTAACCTGTGCCATTTTTTCTCTAAGCATATTTTTTGCCGCTAATTTATATGGGCAAACAAATAGCTTTACTAGTATAGCTACGTTTGGGCCTACGAACGCAAATACAAGAACATACCATGTAAGAGTAATTGATTACGATAATGATGGCGATAATGACTTCACTTTTACAGATGAAGGCAATAATCTGCGTTTGTATTTAAATCCTGGTAATGGCGTTTTTACAACTTATACCACAATAATTAGCCCTGGTGCTTTTATTTTGTTTGAACCAATTGACGTAGATAATGATGGCGATATGGATTTTGTGGGGAGTAATGGCAAGGTTTACGCAAACAACGGTTCTGGTACTTTTACAATTGTATCAGGATTAACGCTTAGGCAAAATGCTGGTGGCAATATTTCTTTTCTTAAAGCTATTGATATAAATAACGATGGTAAAAAAGATATAATATGGGCGAATGATGGAAATTCGGCTACTTCGTTTAATGAAATATGGTTAAATACAACTTCTAGCGGTACTATTAGTTTTTCATATTATACCGGTATTTCTAACGAAAACTATTATGGACGATATGCCATAGATATGGGCGATGTTGATAATGATGGTGATTTAGATGTTGTACTCAGTGGTAGTTATGCCCACGTGTATCTAAATAATAGTGGTACTTTTTCTCTATCACAAACACTTACAAATTATAGCGGTAATAATAAATTTATTGATTGGGATAATGATGGTGATTTAGATATTATCGGCGCAGAGGGTTATAACGGTGTAGGGTTATTGTTAAGAACCAATAATGGCAGCGGTACTTTTGCAGCAACAGTATCTTTATATGGTTCAAATATAAGTAGTGCTGTTTTTGGCGATTTAAATGGTGATGGATTAATAGATGCGATAGTGGGTACAAAGGTTTTAATTAATAGAGGCTCATGCGGCGTTTTTGAATCTCAAACCTTAAATAATTTACCATTATTGTTAGCCGATTTTACGGGCGATGGAAAATTAGATGTTTATACGGCTAATGCTTATGTTCAAAGTAGTATTTGGAAAAACGATTTAAGTTTGGTAAGCACTAAAACTGCCCCAGGTAATGCTTTAAATTTTGATGGTACAAACGATTATGTGTCAATACCCGATGCCAATAGTTTAGACTTAACAAGTAGTTATACCATAGAAGCTTGGATTAAGCCTACTAGTTTTTCTGTTTTAGGTGGCATTGTAAGTAAATATCAAGCGTCTGGTTCTAACGGCTATGTATTACGTTTAGGTCTTACAGCACCTTATACGGGTATTAATTTTGATGGTTTAGAAACCGCAACTGGTATTTTAGAAGCTGGTAAATGGTATCATATTGCCGCTGTAAAAAATGGTGCTACAAGAACCTTGTATATAAATGGTGTTGCAGTTGCTATGCCTAATGGTAGTGCAATAACTACGGTCGCAAATACCGATGTGTTAACGATTGGTGTAGATTATCTTGAATCACCACGATATTTTAATGGTAGTATTGATGAAATACGTATCTGGAATACTGCTCGTACACCAAGTGAAATTACTACCAATAATAAAATTAACATCACTGCTTGTTCTAATGCCAATCTAGCTGCTTATTATAAATTTGACAATGGCACAGCTGGTGGTAACAATGGTAGTTATTACGCAGCAAATGATTTGTCTACCAATAATAACAATGGCATCTTAATAAATTTTGCTTTAACAGGTGCTACTAGTAACTGGGTAGAAAGTTATGCCATGGTAGTACCAACTGTTACTGCTGCTACAAATATTAATGCAACAGGGTTTACTGCTAATTGGACAGCTCCTACAACTGGTACAGTTAGCAACTATTTATTAGACGTTTCTACTTCATCAAGTTTTTCATCTTTTGTATCAGGTTATAATGGTTTAAGTGTGTCTGGTACATCGCAATTAGTTACAGGTTTGTCTGCTGCTACTAGTTATTATTACAGAGTGAGAGCAGATAAAACAAGTGTAACAGGGCAGGGCGCATATTCAGCTACCATTACAGCCGTAACAAATATGATACCTCCAGGTAATGCATTAAATTTTGATGGCACCGACGACCGAGTTGCGGTTACAAATGCCAATTTGCCACAAGGCAATGCCTCAAGAACTGTTGAGACTTGGGTGAAAACAAGTGGCCCAAATACACAGATGTCAATTTTTAGCTACGGGAATAATAGTTCTCCCAATCAGATGTTCTCAATAATACTTTTAAATGGTGTATATCTCGTAGGAAATAACAACGATATTCAAACTAGTGTATATGTTAATGATGGTAAATGGCACCATCTAGCAGTTACACACGATGGTACAACTACAAAAATTTATGTAGATGGTAACTTAATTAATAGCACCGCAAAAACTTTTAATACTACTGGTACTAACTTTCAAATGGGTTATAATTCAACCTATACCGCATGGAACTACAATGGCACTTTAGATGAAATACGTGTTTGGAACAACGCTCGTACACAAGCTGAAATACAAGCTAATATGTATAGTACAGTAAACGGATCTACTAGTGGGCTAGTTGCGTATTATAATTTTGATAATGGTATAGCTGGCGGCACCAATACCGGATTAACAACTTTAACTGATCAATCAAGTAGTGCTGCTAATGCTACGCTTACAAATTTTGCTTTAACAGGTGCTACTAGTAACTGGGTAGAAAGCACAGCTTTTGGCAATACATGGTTAGGCACAACAAACAACACTTTTGGTACAACAACCAATTGGAGTTTTGGCACAGTGCCTACTGCTACAGAAAATGTTGTTATCCCTACAGGCGCACCAAATTTACCAGTTAGCATTAGCGGTACACAAAGCATTAACAATCTCGAAATTCAATCAAGTGCCTCATTAACTGTTACTGGCACAATAAAAATAGCAGGTAGCATTACCAATAGTGGCACATTGACAGCTACATCAGGTACAGTAGAGTTAAATGGTAGTTCGGCTCAAACTATACCAGCCAATACATTCGCCAGCAATACGATACAAAACTTAACCATTAATAACAGTGCAGGTGTAAGCCTAGGTGGTGTATTAACAGTAACAAGCGTATTAACCCCAACAGCAGGTGTATTAACCACAGGCGGTAACTTAACCCTAGCAAGTAGCGCCACAGGTACAGCAAGTATAGCAGCAGGTACAGGTACGTACTTATCAGGTACTGTAAACGTACAACGTTACAGCCAAGCACAAAGAGGTTATAGAACCTTTGCACACCCATACACCACCACACAAAGCGTTAGACAATTGGTAGATAATTTTCAGATTACAGGTTTAACCACCACTTCAAGTAGCCTAAGCGGTACGTATGGTACTACCACAGGCAATCCGTCTATCTTCTATTATGATGGCACAAAACCAGCAGGTACAACAGCCGTACTAGGCCGCATTTATAATGCAGATTCTCTTAACTGGCCTGTAGGTAAAGGCTTATATGCTTTTGTAAGGGGTAATGGTAATGAAGGAACAGGTGGCAGCTACGCTAGTTCAGGTGGTGCACCGTCACCATTAGTGTTAGATGTTAAAAGCGGTAATATCAACCAAGGCGATGTTACAGTAAGCTTAACCCCTTATACTGAGGGTGCAGATAACTTTACTTTGGTAGGTAACCCTTACCCTTGTCCTATCAATCTAAGCAACGTAACCAATATTAGCAGCTTTGGTACCATTTACTTACAAAACCCTACTTATAGTGCTGGTAGTACCACTTCATTACGCGGTGGTTTTGAATCAACAAGCGATAAGAATATTGTGATACCAAGTATGGGCTGCTTCTATATACAATCAACAGCAAGCACCCCAACAACTATTACTTTCCACGAGAGCGATAAAGTGGCAGGTGGTTCATCAAGCTATGCAGTATTTGGTACAGGTGCAGCAACATCAAAAATTGGTTTAGAAATAAGCACAAGCGCAGGCTTTATGGATAGAACAAAAATTGCCTTTGATGCTAATGCATCTAGCGCTGCTACTGATTTTTATGATGGTGGGAAATTGGGTAATAATCTAGTAACGTTCTATAGTTTATCTAGCGAGCGCAAAGCGTTGGGTATTGATTATAGAAAAACTGGCACTGCGGATATTATTCCTCTTTGTATA
>JAAFHG010000425.1 GCA_013297585.1 Chitinophagales bacterium | reverse complement strand
GGTACAAAACGAGCAGTTATAATCGCAACCATCTTGTACTTTCAAAAAGGTTCTTGTTCTATCGTTCATAGAGTAAGTAGCAGTAAAGCCACTCACTTCTTCAATCTCACAACTGCATATTTTGGCGCTGTCACCTTTGGTTAGGTCAGCCAAATGCTGCACAATATTAAATTTTTCAGCAGCACCTAAAACCAAGTCTACACCAGGTATTTCGGCTATTTCTTTGGGTTTTAATTGGGCATAACAGCCTGTAATTACCACCAAACTTTCAGGTGATTTGCGTTGAATACGTCGTACCAAATGGCGGCACTCTTTATCTGCATTATCGGTTACAGAACAAGTGTTAATGACATATACATCTGCTTGTTCTTCAAAAGATGTTTTTTCAAACCCTTCTGTTTCTAATAGACGAGAAATGGTGGATGTTTCCGAGAAATTTAATTTACAGCCTAATGTGTGAAAGGCTACCGTACGCTGCTTTTGCATCGGGCAAAGATAAATTGTCTGAACGGGGATTTTTTGGATTTTTTTGATTAATTGGATATAACCAACACAAACACCAAACAGGTCTTACAAATCCCCTTAATCTTACCAAATCCTTATTCTGATAATTTTTCTTTTGGTCATCAGCGTTAGTTCTACTATGATACTGCGGTTGCGTCGCACTCTTGTACGTTCTGTTCGCTTTGCAACTTTTACCAAAGCGTAAGTGTGTCTGAACTGGGATTTTGTAAGATTCTTGAGATTAAATGGATTAAAGACAACGCAACTACCTAAAAAATCATCAAAATCCCTTAAATCCTATTAAATCATAGTGCAGACGGTAATACATAACTTTTTACATCATCAACGGTAATTTTTTTGCCTGAAAGGATGATTAAGCGCTCTACCACATTGCGTAATTCACGGATATTTCCTGTCCAATTGTGTTGTTTTAAGGCTTCTAAAGCAGGTTTTTCAATAGCTTTTACTTGCTGACCATATTCAGTGGCTATGTCTTGTAAAAACTTGTCTACCAATAAAGGAATGTCGTCTTTGCGCTCATTCAAGGTAGGCACATGAATTAAAATTACACCCAAGCGGTGGTACAAATCCATACGGAAGTTTTTGGCTTCAACTTCTTCCAGCAAGTTTTTGTTGGTTGCAGCCACCACACGTACGTCAACATTTATTTCTTTATCGCCACCTACACGGGTAATTTTTCCTTCCTGCAAGGCACGTAAAACTTTGGCTTGTGCAGAAAGGCTCATATCGCCTATTTCATCTAAAAACAAAGTACCACCATTGGCCTGCTCAAACTTACCAATGCGCTGTTTTATGGCAGATGTAAACGAACCTTTTTCGTGGCCAAACAATTCACTTTCAATCAGTTCGCTTGGTATGGCTGCACAGTTTACCTCTACAATTTGATTACCACTTCTGGTACTTTTTTCATGCAACCATCTGGCTACTAATTCTTTACCACTACCATTTTCACCGGTTACCAATACACGAGTATCTATTGGTGCAACCTTATCAATGGTTTCTTTAATTTTTTTAATCGCTTCACTTTCACCAATTATTTCCTGCACTTTACTGGCCTTTCTTTTCAGTACTTTGGTTTCTTTTACCAACGTATTTTTGTCCATTGCATTACGAATGGTGATTAACAAGCGGTTTAAATCTGGCGGTTTTGAGATATAATCGTAAGCACCTTTTTTAACCGCATCAACTGCAGTTTCAATGTTACCGTGGCCACTAATCATAATAATTGGCACATCAGGATTGGCTTCTGTTGCTTTTTGCAAAAACTCAATACCATCAAGTTTGGGCATTTTAATATCGCAAAGCACCACATCAAACGTAGTGGCTAAAAACTTCTTCAGGCCTTCCTCACCATCAGCTGCTTCATCTACTTTATAACCTTCATTACCCAAAATATCCTTCAATACATTGCGTATTGCACGTTCATCATCTATAATTAAAATATTTGCCATAATTGCTTTTGTTATTTTGCTAAGATATAAGAATACTTATCATTTCATTTATGCTTTATGAAGTCTCTGACTTCATAATACTTATGTTCTTTAGAACCTGAGGCTCTTTACATAGCAACTGCGAAGTCAGAGACTTCGCAAAGCCTTATTTTATTTACCAACTAATTTTACAACCACCATAAAAATTTATGGCCATTGCAGGATTGTAAAACCGCTTGCCAGCAGCATTGATATCGTTACCCAAACTATATGTTTGGTTTAATAAATTATCACCTCCTATATACAACTGAATATTACTTGCTTTTACTTTAAAATTTATACCCGCCTTAGCTTGTAGCAAATTGTATGCCTCAGTATAAACATCATTCGCATCTGTTAAGGCTAATTCAGAAGTATAGTTGTGAGATACGTTTACAAAAAAGCCTTTTACCATGTCAATATGTAACCCACTTACCAAAATATGCTTAGGCACACCCGTTAATTGATTACCCGAATAATTATTAACACCCTGCTGATATGTAACAAACTGATAAGGTTGGTAGCTATAACTTTCTGTAAAATTAATAGCTTTAAAAAAGTGGTTTGTATTGCGCAGCAAATGATACTGTAACCACACTTCTAGCCCATTTTGTTTAGTATCGCCAGCATTTACAAAGTATTGCGTACCATCGGTATTGTTACGTGTTACAATAGCATCTTGCAAGCGAAAATGATAGTAATTTATATCAAATAATAATCTATTTTTCAACAAACCACCTTTTACACCAAGCTCAAAATTCCAGCCATATTCAGGTTGTAAAGTGGTGTTGAAAGTTCTATTTGATGGTCGAATTTCTGCTAAAGATGGTGGGCTAAACCCTTTAGAAACAATACCATATAATGAAATACTATTACGCATTTTATATAAAGCCGATAGCCTTGGCATTACAGCAATATTGGTTGACTTATTGGTAAAATCTGTACTACCATCTGTTAAACGTTTGTAGCGATAATTTTGATTATTTGCACTTAACCCACCACTAATATTCCATTTACCCGTGCTAATTTGCAATTGTGTAAATGCAAACCATTGATTAATAAAAATATCATCTTTAAACTGCACCGTATCTATTACGCCAGCCCTATTACCATAATCGTCAATTTTAGAATGATTGGCTAATAGTTCGCCACCAGTTAACCATTGCACATTTACTTTTTTGAGTTGTTTTTGATATATCAATTTTCCATTTACACCAAAATTAGTTTCGTTACGTTTTTCATAATTAGTAATAAATGGATTTTTAAAATCTGTATGATGAAACACCAATCCAGCCTCAGTAGACCACACTTGATTAATAGCACACGTATGATGTAGCCCTACAAAAAAAGTATTGTTGTAAATAGCTGTTTGCTGCTGAACAGCACTTGGTAAGCCATTAG
>JAAFHG010000099.1 GCA_013297585.1 Chitinophagales bacterium | reverse complement strand
TGCTTGCTTCTTGTGAAATGTATCGGTTTTTGGAAAAGAAATGACATAGTAATTACTAATATTAAGTGATTGATAAAATGACGGATATGAAATTATATGCTTTTGTAGGTTGTATATTATTGTTATGCTTTGCAAATGTTAACGCACAGTCGATTGCTTCAAAAAATGTTTTTGCTTCTGGTAAAGTTTGGCTAGATGAAAAGGGTGAGGTGATAAATGCACATGGTGGTGGTGTTGTCTATCAAAATGGCAAGTACTATTGGTTTGGTGAAAAGCGAGGCGCTAGTGCATCTGAAGGTGTCAATGTGTATTCATCAGCTGATTTATACAATTGGAAATTTGAAAGGCTTGCGCTTGCACAAGACGCACAAGATACTAGCAGTGACATTACTAAAGGTTGTGTAATGGAACGCCCGAAAGTAATTTACAACAGTGTTACAAAGCAGTATGTAATGTGGTTTCATTTAGAGTTAAAAGGTAAAGGCTATAGCGCTGCAAGAGCAGCAGTAGCCGTTAGCAATAGCATTACAGGGCCTTATAAGTTTGTAAAAAGCTTTAGACCCAATGGCAATATGTCAAGAGACATGACACTGTTTAAAGATGATGATGGTGCTGCTTATTTGTTGTATTCTTCAAGAGAAAATTACGATTTGCGAATAGCTAAATTAACAGACGATTTTTTATCTGTAACTACAAAGGATACCATGCTTTTTAGTAATCATAGAGAAGCACCAGCATTATTTAAGTACGATAAAAAGTACTACTTAATTACTAGTGGTTGCACTGGCTGGCAAGCCAATAAAGCAAGCTTACACACCACTGATAATTTGTGGGGTAAATGGCTTGAATCACCTATCAATCCTATGATTGGTAATAATGCAGATAAAACATTTGGTGGTCAATCAACCTATGTTTTGCCGATAGCCAACAAACCAAATCAGTTTGTTTTTATTGCTGATGAATGGCATCCTAGCAATTTAAAAGATAGCCGCTACTACTGGTTACCCATTCAATTAAGTACTTTAATACCTACCGTTACTTGGATGGATGAGTGGCAACTAAATTGGTTTGATAATCATTGAAAACAGTAGCATCTCATCAAGCAATTGCCTCAAAATGCAATGCTAATATTTTTTTTAATATGTTTGTCAAAATCTGAATATTGGATGTTATCTTTTTTGTGCTTAAAAATAATTTTAAATACATGAGAACAAAATATTTTAAACGAATTGTAGCCACATTTCTGATTGTATTTGCTGATTTTTTTCCTTCGCAAGCGCAAGTAGCGCCTTCTTCTTTGCCGCAAATTTCTACAATCCAAAAAAGTGGTACTATTTTTAAACTAAACAAACCCAACTATCAGCTTAGCCCTAAAACTGGCATAACCAAACAGCATTGGAAAGATGCTGCGTTGTATTTATTGCAAGGCGCATTTAGCTACATTCATACATTGGATGATCCTATGAAATTTCCTAAGCAAGCAGGTAAAAGTTATCCAAGAAATGAAAGCCAAGTACCTACTGAAAAGTTAGAAGGCTTGTGCCGTACATTGTTTATTGCTGCACCATTGCTTAAAGACAATCCTAACCTAGAAATTAATCACATTAAAGTAGCCGATTATTATCGTTACAATATTGTAAAACTTACCGATAGCACTAGTAAATCGTACATAAAACCAAGAAGTAAAAATGGTGGTCCAAACCAAAATTTGGTAGAGCTAGGGGCGTTGTCTTTATCACTATTTGTAGCGCCAGAAGTTTTATGGAATACCTTAACGCAACAACAAAAAGATGCATTAGCCGCATTAATGCTAAGCTATGGCGACGGCCCTACAGTACCTAGTAATTGGAAGTTCTTTAACATTTTTGTGTTGAGCTTTTTTAAGGATAAAGGCTATACAATAAACGAGAAATTACTGGTAGAATATTTAGATAAGTCGCTGCAGCATTATCGTGGTAGCGGCTGGTACAACGATGCGCCTGCTTATGATTATTACAGCATGTGGGCTTTTCAAATGTATGGGCCTTTATGGGCTGAGCTTTTTGGTAAACGGTATTATCCTGACTATGCAGCTAAGTTTATGGCCAATTTTAGCGATGTGAAAAATAATTATCCCTACTTATTTAGTAAAGATGGCAAGATGATTATGTGGGGCAGAAGTATTAGCTATCGCATTGCTTCTATTGTACCATTTGCTTTAACTGGTTACGAACATGATACCACCATTAATTACGGGTGGATGCGCAGAATTGCCTCAGGGGTTATGGTGCAATTTTTACAACATCCTGAGTTTTTAAAAGATGGCGTGCCTACACTCGGTTTTTACGGTCCTTATGAACCTGCTGTGCAGCCTTATAGTTGCAGAGGTAGTGTATATTGGATGGGCAAAGCATTTTTTGCACTATTAATTCCAGATAATAACCCGTTTTGGACGGCTAAAGAAAACGATGGTGCTTGGGACAAAGAATTGATGAAAGGGCAGGTATATAACAAACTGCAGGATAGCTCAAATATCCTCATTACAGATTACCCAAACATAGGCGCAGCCGAAGTAAGAGCTTGGTGTAAAGCCAAAGCCATTGGCGCAAGCGAGCCTTTTAGAAGTAGTGAAAACTATAACAGATTATCGTACAATAGTGCCTTTCCTTGGCAAGCAGACAGTAGCAATGGTACAGTTGCTATGAACTATGTAATAAAAAACAAAAAGCAGCAATGGGAGCCATTACGATTGTTCACCTTTAAGCAATTTGCTAATGGTATTTACTACCGTAATGTGGTTTTAGAAACAGATACAAGTGTTAGTTTTAAATTGGCAGATATGCCATTAGCAAATGGTATTTTAAGGGTAGATAAAATTACCAACAATAGCGATGATAGTGTGGCTATACGATTAGGCCATTATGCTTTGCCTAAGCTAAAAGGTAACATTAAAACCTCGCATCAAACAGTAAAAGGTTATCCTGTTACTATTATTGATAATGGGGAATACCAATTGGCGTTAGTATCGCTAAATGGCTGGCAAAATAATATGGTAATGCAAGCAAGTGGTTTGCATCCACAAAGTGCAGAAAGTGCCGTAATTAACGTAACTGCCAGCATACCGCCACACAAAAAAGAACAAGTTTTTGTAACCTTAATGCTATGGAAAAAAAGTGGTGAAAAATGGACGAACGAAGCGTTATTGCCAGTAAATATATTGTCTGTGCAGGCTCAAAAAGTAACTGTTCAATTAATAAATGCAAAGGCCAATACTGCAGCCTCTATTATTTTTTAGAGTAGTGCGAGTTAAATAAATAATTATTTTATTTTTTATATATTTTAGGCTATGGGTTAATGTAATTTTTTATCGCTAATAAATAGCTACAACCTGCGTAAATGCTGTATTATTTTATATTGTGCCGCTAGATGTCTTAAAATTCAATTCTTTTTATTTTAAGTAAAAACAAATAAGATAGATTGCTTTTTTGAACCCGTTTTTTTCTATTTTCTAGAAAAAAAGTCATTTCTAGAAAATTTTAGGGGTAATTATTTTAGTAATGGTGCTGATAACCAGCTATTTATAATTTGGCACACAATTACGGATAGTGTGACCAATAAAACCTAAAATCATGAAATCCAAATCTCTATCCCTTTTGCTATTCTGTTTAATTACATCTTTATCACAAGCTCAGTACAACTACCTTGGTACTTACACATCAGACGGGCTGCCAAATTATCTAGTTCAAAGTGATCAAATTTCAGCAGCCACATTAAGCCTTATACAAAATGCATTACCAGAATCTTATCCTGTACCTACTTACAATCCACAATACATCTCTTCTGGTTACGAAACTGAAATTAGATTAACAGATTCTGCAGAAGTTTGGGTAACTTTTGTTGATGAAGGTGCTGGCTACAAAAACGTATTAGGTTTTTATAGTTATAGTTTAAGTAATCCGCCTACTTCTATACCCTCTAATAGCCAAATGACCATAATTTTTCCTAATGTTTCTAAAGTAGGTGCTGGTGGTAGTTTGGTTGCTGGAAATAAAGTAAAATTGGGTAATTTTTCTGCAAATACTGGCATTGCATTTTTCTTAATTGCAGACGGCTGGCGTAATGGCGCCGTAGGTAATGGTAATTGGCGTTTATTTTCTAATCCATCTTTCAATCCCGAATCAAACACAACCTTACGAGCACATAATGTATTGCTGGCCGATAGTACCAATCAACGTATTATTTTGGGTTTTGAAGACATTAGACGCGATTATGGAAGCTGTGACAATGACTTTAATGATGCATTGTTTTATGTAACAGCAAGCCCATATTCGGCAATGGAAATTGGCAATATTGCACCTATAGAAACTGCAAATACATCTATACAATCTGGTAATACAGGTGGCCTAGAAAGTAATGGTAGAATGGCTGAGAAAATAGCTAGACGTTTTTTTGAGATAGATAGAAACCCATTACTTAAAAAAAGTGATAAGGAAAATCAAGAACTAATTAAAGCAGGTATACCAAGCGTAAACACAACAAGTAAGTACACTACTTTTGGTTTTACGCCCTCAACTTCTGGTAATTCAAATTCTACTTTAGTAAATTATTTTCCGCTCACTGGTATGCTAGGTAATGAGTTAGCATATAAATCTACACCAGTAGATTTATTACAGATGACTAATGCAACTGAGGTATATAGCGTAGATTATTATAATGGCAGCGATAGGGTTTCTGCTGGCTTCGCAACATATACAAATGGCAAGGTATACGATCATTCAAAATCTGTGTGCGATAGATTAAATGGTTCATCGCTTGAAGATGTTAGAACCGTTTTATTGCGTGGTCATAAGCTTATAAACATTATGTTTAAAAAAGCAGATGGTTATATGGAGTACGCAATTAGCTTTTCTGTACGCATAATGCCAAATGAATATCAGTTATTTAGTTATTGGAATATTGATCAATATCCAACAGGAAATTTTTTAAATTTTCAAATATGGGGTAAAAGTATGGGACAAGCTTGTGCTGTAGCTAATACCATCATTGAAAAATTAGAGCAAGAGCATCCTATTATTAGCTACGCTGCATCTACTAATACACCACTTGTTTATGTAAAAAAAGGCCAGTACCGCAATGGAAAATTATTATTAACAATTATTAATAAAGCCAAAGTAAATGCTATTAATATTAATGGAAGTTTTACACCAAGCGAAACGCTAGGTCTGCAATCTTTTTCTACAAATATTGTTTTAAATGGCGCGCAACAAAAAGAGATTGAATTAAGTAATGCTACCTTGTTTGATGCTGGTATATCTGTTTCTTATATTGGGGCTACACAAATTGATGCATTGTATTTAGCAGATGGAGCCTGGGGGGTAGATTATGATAAAACACTTGCAAAAGATATTGATTTTAGTGTACAGCAAAATAACGCTTCATTAGTTTCTAACGATTTAAATATTGAGAGAAACCCGAGTGTGAAAGGAAATATAAAAGGAACCGTTAATTTATTTAGGAATGCCAAAGCAGGTAATAATCCATTAGATGTATCGAATTATTCTTATATTACTTTCGAGTTAAAGAGTACCAAACCAGTAGAAGTGGTATTGGTAAGTAGCGATTTAGTAAATTGGAACCAAAGGGCTAGGTACGCTGTTGCCGCAAGCGAAGATGCAAGAGATATAACCATACCTATTAGTAGATTTACAGATAGTGTAGGCAGGCAAGCAGTTATAGCTAAAATAAAATCGCTTGTGTTTTCTGTACAAGGCGATTATACAAACTTTAGCAACTTTAAAGTAGAAGTAAGCAAAGTAAGGTTTAGCAATACGGCACCTGTAGTTGCGGCACCTCAAACAGATGAAGTTCGAGTATACCCTAACCCTGTAGAAAACACAGCAACTTTAACATTACCAACATCGGTAACAGATGGTACATTAGTAATTACTAATACGGCGGGTAGCATTGTTAGGTCTGAAGTAATTAAACCTTCAAACGGACGATTTATGTTACATAGAAACAATCTTAAATCTGGTTACTACTTTTTTAAAGTAATAACTAGCACAAGTGTATATAATGGAAAATTAATGATGAAGTAGTCTTATAGGGATGCATCACGAGGTGTTATTTTCTTAGCTGAATAACACCTCATCTTATTTTTTTGATAATATTTACAAATACAAATACATATAAAACCGATATTTCTTCATAAAAATTGAGTACGTAGTTAGAGTTTATCACAGATTTTTTTTAGCAAGAATTTTTGATGTAATGTTTCATAACTTTGAGGTTAGAGAAATAAAAGTTCCTCGAATTTATTTTATGAAATCAATAAGAGACAGCGTTGTTTTTATTGTAGATGATAATCCATTTTGGGTAAAAATTCAAACCCAAATGCTACATGACCTGGGATTTACAAAAATTATGAGTTTTAGTAATGGAAACGATTGTATTGATAATCTAAATCTAAATCCAATAATTATTTTTTTAGACTACCAAATGGAGGATTTAAATGGTATTGAGGTTTTACAGCAAATTAAAAGTTACAATTCTAAAATAAAAGTTGTTTTCTGCACAAACAACGAAGATTTGGAAGTAGCGGTAAATGCTTTAAAATTTGGGTCGCAAGAGTATTTGCTTAAAGAGAATGCCACCAAGAAAGAGCTTTTACAGATACTTGATAGTATTTATAAAAGTTAAACTAGGCAAGGGATATCACTATAAAAACGTAGTATGCCATTTACATTCTCACACCCTGCAATTATAGTAGGGCTAAGTAATACAAAGTATAAGTTTTCTTTAACAGGGCTCATAATTGGTAGTTTGATCCCCGATTTTGAATTTTTTTTTCGTATGCACTTTACAGAAAATATTGGCCATCATTGGTATGGTGTTTTTATTTTCGATTTGCCATTAGCTATATTATTTTGTTTTTTTTATCACAATGTTGTACGTAACTTATTAATTAAAAATTTACCCTATTTTTTTAAGGTGCGATTTATTCAATATGTTGCGTTTAATTGGAATGCTTATGCAATAAAATATAAATTATTGGTATTAACTTCCATCTTCATTGGTATTCAATCGCATTTAATGTGGGATGCATTTACCCATTACGATGGCTTTATGGTGTTGTTGTTACCAGTTTTAAGTTTTAAAGTACAATTTATAGGCATAAGTGTACATGTATATATGATTTTTCAAATTGTAAGTAGTATTTGGGGTTTATGGTATATTTACCAGTACATAAAAGCACTACCTACAAACAAAAGTATTAGCAAGTACGGTGTAGTATCTAGTACTTATTGGATTACAATATTTGCTGTTGCAATACTTGTACTAGTTGGCAGGTTTCTTTTACTGGCTGGATTTACATCGTTTTGGAATATTTTTATTGCAATAATGGGGGCGTTTTTTTATTCGCTAATTATTGTTTCGGTACTTGGTGCAAAGGTTTTTAATTGGCGTTTGGAGGCGTAATAGCTGGTTCAATAAATGTATCTAAACCAGTAATAGTTACCCATTTTTCTATTTCTGATTGCTGTTTGTATAATAAAAATATTTTTTTAGATACATTTTTTAATAAATAGCTAGCATTAATAATTTCGTTTACGCTAATTAAATCAAAATTTGATAACTCTTTTAAATCAATATATATGTTTTCGTACTCAGACTCTACCAGACGGTTGATTATAAGTCTAAAATTTATAGCATTTTCAGATAATAAATCTTTTAATACCTTTATGCGGTAACTTTCTTTTGCTTCACCTGCAACTCTAAATGTAAAACATTCTAACATTGTAAATAATTTTTATTTGATTTAAGTAGTTATTATGAAGTTTTTAAAAATATTTTTATTTTATTTAGCCTTATGTATTGCATTAGTGGCAACATCGCAGCAAAGCAACAATATAAAGCTTACACCAGAAATTAAAGAGCAATTTATACAAAAAGCGCTGCAATTTAGAAAAGAGGAGAAATATTACGAAGCGATAACCCAATTAGATTCTATACTGCATTATAATGAAAATGATGCACCCATACTTTTATTTAAAGGCGATTTAAAACTGCAAAGTAAGCTTTATGCACAGGCGGTTGAGGTGTATAAAAAAATATTAGCATCTGATTACGAAAAAACTATTGTAAAAATTAATCTTTCGTATGCACTTTTTATGAATCATAAACCTGCAAAAGCATTGAATTACGCTCATATTGCATGGGATGAAAATAAAGAAAACGCCAATGCAATAGTGAATAATTTTAATGCATTACTGTGGAATTTGAAAACCAAAGAAGCAGAAAGTTTTTTAAAAAAGCAACAAAAATTAATTAGTCCTGCACAATTATTAGTGCTTAAAGCTAGGCTTTATACCACAAGTGGCAATTATAGTAAAGGGTTAGAATATTATGATAGTTTGATAAAAACTTTTCCTGATAAATATTACATTCAAGAATATTGCGAAGTATTGTTGGGTAAAAAAGAATTAAAACTAGCTGAGCAAACGATGCAGTCTAGCTTTAATTTTTTTTCGAATAGTGAGTATGGTGTATTTACCAAAAAACTAAAATTTGCCCAACTGCAAAATGTAGGGACGGAATTTGTTTATTTTAAAGATGTTGCTAAAAATACAAGAATAGAAAATATATTATGGTGGCAGCAAAGGGATGGAAAAAAATATAGGTTTAGGTTAAGTGCAGGCGCTGTTACCAATACATCTATTATAGGTGAAAAAACAAATGTTAATTTTTTACACGCTACTATTTCGGAGCGCTGGAGTAAAGCTTGGAGTGGCCAAACAGACTTACACTTACAACGTATACTTCCTACAACTATTGTAGGTTTTACAGCTTTAACCGGCAAACAAACTATACAGTACCAACCCAACGACCGAACCATGGTTGGTTTATTTTACAATACAGATGTTTTAAATTTTACCCCTTCATTATTAGAAAAAAATGTACGTAGTAACGATCTTGGGTATGTTACACATATTTTACTTACTGGAAAAAATGGATTTTACTCACAAGGTAGCTGGGGTAGTTTAAATGATGCTAACACTAAAACACAAGTATTTTGTTCGTTGTATCACTTATTTAGAACCGATCCAACATTAAAGGGTGGTGTTAATTTCTCGTATTTGCACTTTAACGATAATACAATTAAAACATATTTTTCGCCTAACCAGTATTTAAGCTCTGAAGTTTTTGTTGATTATAGCACTCCACTGCCCAATCTTTCTAAATTTTACTTGCAATTTCAAGGTGCTTTGGGTTCACAGAAAATTGAACAAGATGATTGGCAGCCCAATTATCGCTTTATGACAGAATTTTGCATGAGAACCTCGCATCTCGAAACGTCGTTAAAATATCAAACTAGCAACGTAGCATCTAGTACAGGTACAGGGTATAAGTTCGATTGGCTTACATTACGGTTAATGTGGAAATGGTAAAGTGTATAAACTTTTAATGTGTAGCTATTTAGTTTTTACGATGTTTTACTTTAAACGTATAATATTTTTGCAAAAAGAAATTAATAATAAGCATTATTACTGTAGAAGTATAGTACGCAATAGTAGGCCTAATACCCAAAAATAAAATAAGCCCTTTTGTAATTAAATAATCGCTAAACTGCCCCTGAAGCGATACCAAAAAATATCTGCGAAACTGTTTTTTTTTCTCTTTTTCTTCGTTTGATGCACCGGCAAATGCAAAGTTTTTACTTAACCAAAAACCAGATAATACAGATAATAGAAAAGATATAATGGTTGCTATTTCTACAGCTGCTACTTTTAAATTAACTCCAACAACAATTAAGCTAGTGGAATGGTATATTATTTCATATAGTAACGTAAATAAGCCTATATTAAACAGCGTATTGACAGCGCCTATAGATAAATAGATGTATACCTGTTTTGGTAGTATTTTTTTAAAAATTGGATAAAATAGGTTGAGAAAATAATTTATAGTGTTTTTTATTAAAGTAGTCATCATCAATCATTTTACTTAATTAGCCTTTAGCACCAATAATTACTTGCAAATGAGATAAATACCACTGCGATAATTCGTACATGGGTAAGCCATTTGCGGTAGCATAATTTTTATCTTCAATTTTTTTACGCTCGTTAGGGTTATTTATTAGGTGTGCTATGGCATTTGCCATGCTTTGCGCATTATCAGTTTCAAAATAGCTACCGGCGTACCCTTCTTCTTCTACCACACGTTCAAGATCGTCAATTTTTGGTAAAATGCATGCTCTAGCGTAGCTACCTGCTTGGTGTAAAATACCCGAACTGCCCGTTGTAGTGGTGTATGGAAATATTACAAAGCTACTTTCTTGAAATACACTAGCTACTTTTTCCTCTGGTATATATCCTGTGTATACAACATTTTTCATGTAACTATATTGTTGTTGTA
>JAAFHG010000200.1 GCA_013297585.1 Chitinophagales bacterium | reverse complement strand
AATATAGATTTAAAAACTGGCAACTTTTTTTGGTCGCCCGAACTATTTAAAATTTGTGGCTTGGTTCCAAGTGCCTTTACCCCAAGTATTGATAAGGCATTAGAAATTATTCACCCAGAGGATATAGAAAAAGTAAGACTCGCATATAAAAATAGTGCAGAAAAAGGCCATCCTTGGCATATTGAATACCGAATTGTTAAACCAAACGGCATCGTTATTTTAGTGTTGGTAACAGGTGTTGCCATAAAAAATAATAGTGGCAAAATTATAAAACTTACTGGGCTTTTACAAAATATTACCAGTAGTAGACAGCTAGAAACCATGCTGCGCCAAACTGTTAATAACTTAATTGTATCTGAAAAACGGTACAAGCAATTGTTTGAGAACAACCCTTCGCCCATGTACCTGTGGAATTTTGAATCGCTACAAATAATAGACTGTAACGAAGAAGCGTTGCTGCTATATGGCTATACTAGGCAAGAATTTTTACAACTTACACTACGAGATTTAAGACCAACGGAAGACATACACTTACTTGAAAACCTGATATTTACAGAAGAAGACTGTGGTAAAATAAATAAAAAAGAATGGCGGCATAAAAAGAAAAACGGCGATATTACCTATTTGCATATTGTGGGCCACTTATTCAGTCAAAATGATAAAAAACTAGTTCTAGTATCTTTAAACGATATTACTGAAAAAAAGAAAGCAGAAGATGCTTTAAAAGAAAGTGAAACAAGATACAAATCTTTTTTTAACAACAGCTTAGATGGTAACCTATTATCTGTAGAAAATGGAAACATACTAGCTGCTAACCCTGTGGCTTGCAACATGCTTGGCTATACGGAGAAAGAATTTTATACCCTAACAAGACAAACGCTTGCAGATAAAACCGATGAGCGACTTTTAAAACTACTAAAAGATAAAAATGAAACAGGCCACGGCGAAGCGATACATAGGCTTATAAAAAAAGATGGAAAAATGTTTGAAGCATTCGTTTCCTCTACTGAATACCTAGACATTAAAGGGGAAAAAAGAAATGCAGTAATTATTAAAGATTTAGATGAGAAAATAAAAGCAGAAAACGCTTTAAAAGATAGTGAAGCCGAGTATAGATCTTTTTTTGAGAATGGTTTTGATGGTAATATCATTTCTACAGAAGATGGTAATATCATTAGGGTAAACCATGTGGCTTGCCGAATGTTTGGATACAATGCCGAGGAGTTTTACCAATTAAACAGAAAAGACATTACCGATAAAACCGATATTAGATTACATAATTTATTAAAAAAGAAATGTGAAACCGGCCATGGCGAAAGTATAATAAGAGCTATCAAAAAAAATGGAGAAATATTTGAGGTTAATGTTTGTGCTACAAGCTTTATACATACAAATGGAGAAGAGAGAAATGTGGTTACATTGAAAGACATCACAGAGACAATAAAAGCGGAACAAGCGTTAAAAGAAAGCGAATCAAAATATCGCTCACTATTTGAGAATGCCATGGATGCATTTATTTTAGCTTCTCCTGATGGACAGATATTTGCCGCTAACCCTGCTGCTTGCCACATGTTTCAATATACAGAAGCAGAATTATGTAAAGTAGGCAGAAGCACAATTATAGATACCAGCGATCCTAGATTCACAATATTATTAGACGAAAGAGCTGCAAATGGTAGCGCACAAACTGGATTGAAATGCAAGCGAAAAAATGGTGATATATTTGAAAGTGAAACAACTTCAACCATTTACAACGATGCGGATGGGAAGCAAAGAAACATTGTAACTATAAGAGATATAACCGAGAAAATAAAAGCTGAAAAAGCTTTAAAAGAAAGTGAATCACGCTACAAATCCTTCTTTGAGAATGGTACAAATGCAAATTTCATAACTAAAGCTGATGGTAGAATTATAATAGCCAACCAAATGGCTAGCAATTTATTTGGGTATTCTGTGGCAGAACTTTGCCAAATGAATAGAGCACAATTGGCCGATATGACAGATCCTAGAATCGTTAAAATGAGAATTGACAAAGATTCAAAAGGTATTGCAGCAGGTATTCACAGGATATTACTTAAAAATGGACAAACATTTGATGCCTATTCACATATAAACCTCTACTACGATGCCAATAGCGAAGAGCGATATGCTATTGTAGTTAAAGATTTATCTGAGCAGCAAAAAGCTGAACAAGCACTTGCAGAGTCTGATAGAAAATATCGCCTATTATTTTATCAAAGCCCCATACCAAATTGGATTTATGAAACTGGTACATACAAGATATTAGATGTAAATAATATAGCTTTACAACATTATGGCTACACTAGAGCAGAATTTTTAAACCTAACCATTCTTGACTTGCGCCCTAAGGAAGAAATACCAAAATTATTTGCCCTAAATGAAGCCCAAAAACAAAAAGATAAAGTATTTAAGGCGGGCGCATTTATACATAAAAAGAAAAACGGGCAACGAATAACTGTAGAGATATCTAGCTTAAATATTGACTATGAAGGTAAAAATTGCAAGTTTATAATTGCTAACGATATTACTGACGTTACGTACGCACTTAAAGAATTGGCAATAAGTAACGAGCGTTATCATTATGTAACAAAAGCTACTTCAGATGCTATTTGGGATTGGAATTTAGAAAATGACAAGCTAATTTTAGGTGATGGTTTTAAAAATATTTTTGGTTACCCATTAACTGAAAAACCTGCCCTAATAAATTTTCTAATAGAAAATATACACCCTGATGATAAAAAACAAATGGTAGATACATTTTATAATATTGTAAAAAGTAAAGATGCACAATGCAGAGATGAATTTCGTTTTAAAAAAGCAGATGGTAGCTATGCATATGTAGTAAATAAAGGTGTTGTAATTAGAAACGAAATAGGCAGAGCTATTAGAATAGTGGGAGGTATGCGAGATATAACCAAACACAAAAAAGAACTGCTAAGGTTGCAGCTATTAGAATCTGTAATTACAAATATTAACGATGGTGTAATTATTACCGAAGCCGAAATTTTTAACGAAGAACAAGGACGTCGCATCGTGTACATAAATGAGGCCTTTACAAACATTACTGGTTACACAAAAGATGATGTAATTGGCAAAAATTCTAACCAATTAATAGGCCCTAAAACAGATAAAACCGAAGTAGAAAAAATAAAAAATGCCATGAGTTATTGGCAATCTTATAAGACCGATATTATTAACTATGGCAAAAGTGGCCAACCTTTTTGGGCCAACCTATCTATAAGCCCTGTAATAGATGATAAGGGTATTTGTACAAATTGGGTAGCTATACAAAGAGATGTAACAGAGCAAAAACTACACGTTACTGAAATAATTAAAGCAATAATAAAAACCCAAGAAGATGAACGGATAGAAATAGGTAGCGAATTACATGATAACATTTGTCAAATACTTACGAGTTGTAAAATAGCGTTTAAAATGCTTGAAAAAAATATTGTTACTGCCGACAAAGTATGGTTTGAACAAGGTATTGACCAGATTAATATGGTATTTAAAGAAATTAGAAATCTTTCGCATCGCTTAGCACCTGCTTTTTTTAAAGATAGTACACTTGAAGAATCGTTTAGCAACTTGGTAAGAACGTTTAATATGGAAGACAAGTACAAAATTGTATTGCAGTTTGATGACAGCTTTAAAACGTATGCATCTAGTCGGGAATTTCAACTGAATATTTATAGAATTTTACAAGAGCAGCTACGTAACATTTTAAAATATGCACATGCAAAAAATATCACTATTTCTGGTATTACAACTAGCAATAGCCTTAAAATGATAATAAAAGATGATGGTATTGGCTTTAATCCACAAACTATTAAAAGCGGTATTGGCTTAGCCAATATGAAACGAAGGACAGAATTGTTTGGTGGAAAACTAAGTATTGACTCTGAATTAGGTAAAGGCTGCAACATTATTGTTGAAGTTCCATTAACAGAAGTTCAGTAGTTGTAAATTTTAAGTTTCACTCAATATTTGAATATCAGTGTTCTACTAACCTGCGGCTTTGCTAGCAGAGCTGGCAACAAAAAGACAGGTGCTGCAGTCTTTTATACGCTCTAGCCAATTAAGAATGACCCAAGAGTAATTTCTTTAATCGCAATTTTCCGCAAGCAGTTCAATATTTTTATGCATTGGTTAAACAATTGTGATGAAATTTACAACCAATTAGCCGCATTATACTGCAAATAACTATATTTACACTGCAAAAAAACGCAATTATATGCCTGTTCAAAAGAATATCGACTTGATTGACAGTTTTGAGAAAATTCCTGTAAAAATTTTTAAGGTACCTGCTAGCGGTGCCGCATTTGTAGCACAAGAAATTGCAACGCTAATTAAAGAAAAGCAAGCTAAAAAGGAAGACTGTGTATTAGGATTAGCAACTGGCTCTACGCCTATTATGCTATATGCAGAACTTGTAAGGCTTCATAAAGAAGAAGGCCTAAGTTTTAAAAACGTCATTACGTTTAACCTTGATGAATATTACCCCTTAGAGCACAATGCGATACAGAGTTATTGGTCGTTTATGCACCGCCATCTATTTAATCATATAGATATTTTATCAAACAATATTCACATACCAAATGGCGAATTGCCAAAAGAAGACATCAAAAAACATTGCCAAAAATACGAGCAATTAATAGAAGCATTAGGCGGAATAGATTTACAAGTACTTGGTATAGGTAATAATGGGCATATTGGATTTAACGAGCCTGGTAGTAGTATTTTCTCAAAAACACGTTTGGTTACGCTTGATAACTCTACCAGAATGGCTAATTCTCGAGATTTTCAAGGTATTACGCAAGTACCAAGGTTAGCTATTACCATGGGCATAAGTACCATTTTAAAAGCAAAAAAAGTAATACTATTGGCTTGGGGTAATAAAGCACCCATAGTAGCTAAATCGGTTGAAGGGCACGTAACAGAGCAAATACCTGCTAGCATACTACAACAACACAACGATTGCTTATTTGTGGTGGATGAAATTGCCGCAAGTGATTTAACACGCATCAAATCGCCTTGGCTTACAGGTGAATGCGAGTGGACCAATAAAATGATAAAACGAGCGGTGGTAAATATGTCGCTAAAGCTACAAAAGCCTGTACTTAGCCTTACACCACACGATTATAATGAGAATGGCTTAAGCGATTTACTAGTAGAAAAAAATGATGCTTACGAGATAAACCTGCAAGTATATTATATGCTACGCGATAGTATTACAGGCTGGCCAGGCGGCAAACCAAATGCGGTTATTCCTGCGCACCCTGAACGTAGTTCACCACATCCAAAACGTTGCCTTATTTTTTCCCCTCATCCAGATGATGACATAATTAGTATGGGAGGTACTTTTATGCGCCTGCAAGATCAAGGGCATGAAGTACATGTAGGCTATCAAACTAGTGGTAATATTGCCGTAACAGATGAATTTGTAACACGCTTTTTAGATTTTGCCGTAGGCTTTGAGCACATGTTTGGTATAGACAATAACAAAAGCCAAGCAATATTAACAGCAGCACGTACCTATTTATCTACCAAAGGCTTAAATGCTGTAGATAGCCCAGAAATCAGAGCCATCAAGGGTTTAATACGTGTGTGCGAGGCAAAAGCTACTTGTAGATATGTGGGACTAACAGACGATAAAGCACATTTTTTAAACCTACCTTTTTACGAAACAGGTACTATAGAAAAAAAGCCAATGGGCGAAGCAGACATTGAAATTACAATGGACCTGCTACGCAAAATACAGCCGCATCAAATTTATTGTGCAGGCGACCTGGCGGACCCACATGGTACGCACAAAGTATGTTTAGAAATTGTGTTTGAAAGTATGCGACGCTTAAAAGCTGCCAATGAACCTTGGATAGATGATTGTTGGGTGTGGTTGTATAAGGGCGCTTGGCAGGAATGGCAAATTGATGAAATAGAAATGGCCATAGCAATGAGTCCAGATCAAGTGATGAAGAAACGCTTTGGTATTTTTATTCACCAATCGCAAAAAGATATGGTACCCTTTCAAGGAACAGATACAAGAGAATTTTGGCAAAGGGCTGAAGAAAGAAACGCCAATACAGCCGATTTATACGCACAATTAGGCCTTACAAAATATGCTGCTATTGAGGCTTTTGTAAGATGGCACTATTAACAAATAAAAATGGATACAGATTATCGAGTCTGTATCCATTTTACTATGCTCTCACCACTTTGGTTACCTAGTACAATTAGTTCTTTTGTATCGTGCCTTGATGCTTCTAAAACAATGGTTCCCACGTTAGGATGCTTACCCAAATCTATTTTTGTAGGATGATACACCACACTTTGAACATCGTTTCTATCTATTCTAAAATTTGCTTTTTGTACAGTAAAAATACTTTGATCAAACAAGTATTTATTTTCTATTTTTCTTATATAATTAGTACTTAAATAAGAATAAGCGTTGGCAGCCTCACCTCTTTTTTTTAATAATTCTGGTAAAGCTATTTTTAGATTAATAAACACAGTACCACTGCTTTCTAAGCGAATACGTTTATTACATACCAAGCCTACTAAATAATTTTTGGTGATTAATACTAGGTAAATGCGCTTGAAAAACAATAAATAGCGTTCACATACTACAAAATTGTTAGCGTCTGTGGGTACAAAATCTTTTAAAGTCATACGAACGGGATTACAGTTTATAAATTGTTATTTTCACAAGCATAAACAACCGTTCGAATTCAGGCTAACTAATAATTTTTATAAACCATTA
>JAAFHG010000447.1 GCA_013297585.1 Chitinophagales bacterium | reverse complement strand
ACCTTCATTAGTACTAATGCTCGTTAATGCATATTTCCATAAACCAACCACTTTGCCGCTAGGTAAATGGTAATAATTAAAAGCCTTAAAATCTTTCTTTAAAGGAATGAGAGAATCGTTTTTATCAGCTTCTTCTACCATTTGTTGCATGAGTAATGGTGTAGCCAAAATTTCGTTGCATGCGGCTACAAATGCTTTGTCTTTGTTGGTTGTGTAAAATGGATAGTTGGTATTTTTCTCGTTAAAAAAATGATTGTGTCGTAAAAAGTAAATATCGCCAAAGCTACCATTAGCCTTTATTTCACGCACTACCCTACCTATACCATTACCATCATTGGGATCATCTTTTTTGCCCAAAACAATGCCGTAATAGCCTAGTGCCAATAGCTTTTTAGAGGTAGAAGTATAAAAGCCAATGCGCTGATGCATGACGGCATAACTATTTTTGGCTGTGTCTTTTTTACCTTCTTTGGCATAGCCATCTGGTACTTTGTACGGTGGAAAAATAACCACAGGCTTGCCCCAATGATAACCATCTTTAGAAGTCAGCAATAATGTTCGGCCTGCGTCTTGGTGCTCACCTACTGGATTGCTTAAGTATTCAAGATAGAAAGTATTGTTCCAATAAGCCAACATCGGTTGGTGATTGTACGTCCAACTGTTTTCTGTGCTGCTTCTATTGGCTCTAAAGGTTTGAATATTGTGTACACCAATGGCTGGACTTAATTGCCCATGATGATAATCTACATTGCTTAAAGTAGTGCCTATATATCGCACTGTATCTTGTGCTGTGAGGTGAAAAGTGAATAGTGAAAAGTGAATGATATATATTATTTTCTTGAACATACTTGATTTCTTATTAACCACAACGACAGAAAGTCTCAACGACCCACAACGTTGTGTTACTTTGTGTTCGTTGTGCCTTTGTGGTTCAAAAGTGTTTTTAGAATTTGTTTCTTTACCGTAAATATCGTTCCATGCTTGTGCCCTTCTGGTACAGTAATCAAACTGTCAGCATTTGTAAAGGTTTTGAAATCTTTGGTAAAAGAAGCCCCATATTGTTTCTTTTGATACACATCATAATATACTAACCAACCATCTTTTACTTTTGCGACAGCAGGGCCTTCAGTGAAATGTCCGGTAAATGGTTTTGAAATATTATCATATTTACCTAAAGCTTTATTGGCAAAAGCCACTTTAATATTGCGTTCTGGCCTTGTGTTATCTTTTAATACTAATACATAATCATTGGCTTGTCGCTTTAGCATTACTGCATCTATAGTGCTAAACTTTGGGTCTAGAAATAGTTTGGTATCACTAAATGTTTTAAAATCTTTTGTAGTGGTGTAATACAAGCGATGGTTATTATCATTGGCTTCAATACCTTTCTCAAATCTATCTGGTATACAACTAGCCCAAACAATGATAAATTGTTGGGCAACATCATCATAAAACAATTCTGGTGCCCACACATTTACAACCGTTGGTTCGTATTGCATTACTGGTATGTATTGTTGTTCTGACCAATTAATTAAATCTTTAGAAGCGGCATAACCAAAGCCATTACCGCCTTTCCATTCGGTTGTCCATATTAAGTGAAACATGCCATTTGGCCCTTGGATGCAAGAAGGGTCACGCATAATTTTTTGTGCCCCAATTTGTGGCTTTAGTAAAACAGAATCAATGCTTTTCCAATGATAACCATCTTTACTATAAAGCATCCGTAAGCCCTCGTTTGCAGGTTCGTGAAAAGATGTAAATAGATACACTTTATTGCTGCATGATGCACACGCAAAAGCGAATAACACTATCAATATTTTAAGTTTAGCAATCATTTATAGCGCTTCTATTTATTTTCCTTTAGGGCCAAGGGGCAAATTTTCAATCTTCAAAACCCAATCGTTCCCTTCTTTTTCTTCACCCGGTGGGTTAAAGGAAAGTATCTTATTGTTATTAAAATTACCAATCGCAATGTATTGGCCATTTGTAGGATTATACCATGAACATGTCACTTTTTTGCTGGCATATTTTGCTAAGTTTACACTGATGTTTCTTCCAGTATACGTGTACACCAATATCCTGTTTTGTTGCTGTAATGCTACTAAATAATTGTAGCGCTCACCTTGGTTGGTAATAATATCTTGCACCGGTTGTCTATTAAACAAAGGTTTACTGAGCATTAGTTTTTTTAAGTATTGCATCTGCGTTGCGCCTGTTGCTGTTAGCTCATCCTGCCATTTTTTTACTGGCCCAAAACTCAAGTCTTTATTCCAAGTAGTTTTAAATTGCATGATACTATTTTCACCATAAGTAAAGCCTGCACCACCTGCTAGTACTGACCAATAAGCATAACGTCTTACATCTGCAGCCGTCCATCTTGCGGCTAATGAATCGTGTAAACCATGTGGAATATTTTCGTACGAAGGCTCGCCATCCATGGTTGGTTTAGCTGGTTGTAAGGCGTAATCGTTCACTACAAATTTCCAGTTGTCTTCACCTATACGAGGCTCTGTGGTATCTTGTGCATAATCTTTATGCCCACTTTGAAACATGTTAAAGTCAAGCCACGCTTGATTATGAAACCAAGTTGATGATGTAGAACGACCTCTTGGATGAAACGTTACCAAATGTCTACCATCTTGTTCGTGCAAAGTGTTGCCAATAATATTCCAAATTTTTTCGCCGTCACTACCTTTTATATCGCCACCATTTAGCCAAATAATATTGTTATAAAGCTTATATCTTTTAGCTAAAAAACTGGCGTAAACAGCGGCTTGTTGCTCACTTACATGACCACCTTTTACATTACCGCCCCACACAGGCACCAAAGCAATATAAATCCCTCGTTTCGCCGCTTCTTTTATCACAAAATCTACATGATTCCAATAGCCTTTGCTAGTGTTTAGTTGGCTCACATCTTTATTTATCAAAGCCGAATCACCGTAAGCATTTGTTACATTTAGTTCATGCAGCAACATCACTTGAATAACATTAAAACCTTGTTGCTTACGCGTATCTAAGTACAAAATCGTTTCTTCTTTTGTACACTTTTTAAATAACAACCAACCTGTATCGCCAAGCCAAAAAAACGGTTTGCCATCAGCGGTTGCAAAGGTTCTTTTATCGTCTGCCACTTTTAGCAATTGCATTTGCGCATTTGTAACAAGCGTTATTAATAAGGCAATTACAAAACTTATCTTTTTCATTGTTTTCTTTTGTTTACCAGCAGTTGAATATCAATGTAGCT
>JAAFHG010000395.1 GCA_013297585.1 Chitinophagales bacterium | reverse complement strand
CCGTAGGCGTTAAACTATGGCTGCAAAATTTGCCTTGTTTCGCTCAAAAATCTTCTACGCATTATTCCATCAAATAATCTTAAACAGGCTCTTAGTAATCGCGAAGAACTAAATAGGACTAGACATTATGCCACACAACTTATATAATAATATAATTATAAAAATTGATGCACCTGTTTAGTAAAACACTACAAAGGCTTTCCGACAAACTAAATACTATAGAATGATAAAAAGCAACTATAAAAAAGCGAAACCATAGGCTTCACTTTTTTATAATTGCCTCGTTTTATTTTAATGCTTCTACTACTACATTACCAACGCTACCGCTAGGCATTTGTACATGTAATAAAGCTGTGATTGTAGCCGCAATATCTGTCATGTAGGTTTCTTTGTTAGTATGGCCATGTTTTACGCCCCAACCAAAAAATACCATTGGTATATGACTATCGTAAGGAGCCCATAAACCATGTGTAGTACCAGTTTTGCCACCATCTATATAACCTGATTTTAGGATGATTTGGATATCACCACAACGGCTAGGGTAGTAACCATTTGTAAGCATATTCTTAAGTTTAATTGGTAGCGGTGTTTCCATCATTTCGTTAATCTCAAACACTTGGGCTACTGCTTCTTGTTTTTGCAAATATTTTATAACTGCTTTACTGATGGCTTCTTCATCAGCTTTGGATGAATCGATAGCAGGATGATTTAAATGAACTTGGTAGTTATACATGTTTAGTACCAACTTATCCATACCAAATTGCGCTTTTAATAAGCTATTTAGTTGCTTTTGAGCATCTGTTTCGTTAAATGTACCACCGGGTAATTTATTCTCCTTCATAAAGCCTGGTACATGTGCTACGCCATGATCTGCCGATAAGAAAACTGTATAATTACCTTTACCTAATTTGGTATCTAAATAGCTTAAAAAATCGCCTAAATCTTTATCTAAACGCAAGTAAGTATCTTCTGTTTCTATAGAATTTGGGCCAAAGCTGTGACCCACATAATCAGTAGATGAAAGGCTTACACACAACATATCTGTTTCTGCGCCTTTACCTAGTTGCTCGTTATCTAGGGCGGCTTTTGCCATGTCAAACGTCATGCTATTGCCAAATGGCGTACTAGCTATATAACTATAGGTTTTACCTGCATATTGTTTTAAACTGTATGGAAAACCCTTCTGATCTGCACCAAGGGGCTTGCTTTCGTAGTCTTTTTCGTCGGCTGTACTTTGGGTATAGGTGTTTATTGGGTTCAAAGTCTTCCAGCCGCCTTCGTAGTATTTATCTACAACTTTTTTAGCGTTAAAATCGGCAGCCCATTTAGGTAGTTCGTTCATGTAGTAGGTGCTGGTAATCCAGTTGCCACTATTTACATCGTACCAGTAAGCGGCATTAGCACTATGACCTGCTGGTAAAATAGAACCCCTATCTTTTAAAGCCACGCCTATTACTTTACTACGAAAGTTGGTAGCCAATCTTATTTCATCACCTATTGTAGTTACAAGCATATTGCGCGGACTCATTTTGCCATTACCACCATCTGGCCCCCCAACTGTTTTTACTGTTTTATCTTCACTGCAATACACACCTCTTTGCTCGTTTTTATCAAACCAATTATTACCTACAATACCACTTATTGCAGGTACTGAGCCTGTATAAATAGTAGAGTGACCTGCTGCTGTAACCGTTGGTGTATAAGGTATAAATGCGTTTTCGCAGGTAAAACCTTCGCCTAATAAGCGTTTAAAACCATTGGCTGTGTAGCGGTTGCTGTAGCGATACAAAAAGTCCCAACGCATTTGATCGACCACTATACCAACGACCAATTTAGGCCTTGTGATATTAGATGTTTGATTGGTGGATTTGACATTTTGAGCAAATGCTGTATTGACAAGCAATGCTGCAATTACTGTGAAGCGAGTATATTTCATACATGTAAAGTTGTGCTACAAATGTAATTGTTGGCTGTAAGTAAATGAGTTATAAAATGATGAACTAACAAGCGTTAATAATTAGATTGGGATAAATACATGATAACCTTAAATTTGCACACTTTGATTAGATAAACCACAAAGACGAAACGACACAAAGTGTCACAACGTTGTGAATCGTAATGTCGATAGTTCGTTGTGGTTCAAAAATTAGACATCACAAATCTGAAATTAGAAACATGGCAGACATTTTTGAGAAATTAGTAAAGAATTACGGGCCAATTGGTATGCACCGTGAGAGAGCACATGGTTATTTTGCGTTTCCTAAATTAGAAGGCGAAATAAGCAGTAGAATGAAGTTTCGTGGTCAGGAAATGATTGTGTGGAGCTTGAATAATTATCTAGGTTTGGCAAATCACCCTGAAATAAGAAAAGTAGATGCTGAAGCGGCTGCCCAATATGGTTTGGCTAGCCCTATGGGTGCTAGAATGATGAGTGGTAATACGACGCACCATGAAAGACTTGAGGCAGAACTAGCAGCGTTTGAAAGTAAAGAAGATGCTATTTTATTGAATTTTGGCTATCAGGGTATCATGAGTACTATTGACGCTGTTTGCGGTCGTCATGATGTAATTGTGTACGATGCTGAAAGTCATGCATGTATTATTGATGGTTTGCGTTTGCATCCTGGCCACCGATACGTGTACAAGCACAACGACCTTGACGATTTAGAAAAACAACTAGAACGTGCTACTGCATTAATAGACAAACAAAAAACTGGTGGTATTTTAGTAATTACTGAAGGGGTTTTTGGTATGGCTGGTGACCAAGGTAAACTAAAAGAAATCATTGACCTTAAAGGCAAATTTGACTTTAGACTATTGGTAGATGATGCGCATGGTTTTGGCACGTTGGGTAAAACTGGTGCTGGTGCTGGTGAAGAGCAAGGTTGCCAAGATGGTATTGATTTGTACTTCTCAACATTTGCAAAATCGATGGCTTCTATTGGTGCATTTTTAGCAGGACCAAGAATTATCATTGATTATATCCGTTACAACATTCGTTCTCAAATATTTGCTAAAAGCTTACCAATGCCAATTGTAATTGGTAACTTGAAGCGTTTAGAAATGTTGCGTACCATGCCAGAATTAAAAGAAAAATTGTGGAGTAACGCTTTAAAGCTACAAGCTGGCTTAAAAGAGCGTGGTTTTGATATTGGTAACACCAACACACCTGTAACGCCTGTGTACATGAAAGGTGGTGTAGAAGAAGCTACCGCTATGTGTATGGATTTGCGTGAGAACTATAAAGTGTTTGCATCTATTGTGGTGTATCCTGTAATACCTAAAGGTCACATTATTTACCGTTTAATTCCTTCGGCAGCACATAACGATGAGGATATTGAAATTACATTGAAAGCCTTCAGCGAAACCAAAGACAAATTGGATGCTGGTGCTTATAAAGTAGAAGCTATACCAGATATGGCTGACGCTAGATAATATAATTTGCATTATATAAGTAAATCGCCCCGCTATAGTTAAATAGTGGGGCGTTTTATTTATGAACAACGATATGCATTTTTAGACAATGTGGTAAAAAACAGTTGGTAAAATCGTCTGTAAATGTTTATAGACAAAGGTTTTGTCAAAAAGGGATGAAAGCGCTTTCATCCCTTTTTTTGTTGTATGAAAAAAAACGACTAAAAA
>JAAFHG010000502.1 GCA_013297585.1 Chitinophagales bacterium | reverse complement strand
TCGGTGGTACAACAAATCAATTAATTAGCCTTATGCTAACTACAATATGCTTAACCATTATTTATGGCTATGCTCAAGATGCTAAACAAAAAGGGTTCCTGTTTTATTATGTAGTAGTAGATGGTTTAATGATAGTGTCGGCTATATTTTTATCTATCGCAAGTATTTAGTTAATTTGTATCACTTAAATAAAATGTAACATGGCTAAAGCAAGTAGCAAACAAAAAGTAAAAGCACCCAAAAGTATTTTAACCAATGAGTCGTATGCTTTTTTAAAAGAGTACATCAATAACCCTTCACCTGTTGGGTTTGAAAGTAGTGGACAAAAATTATGGTTGGAATATATAAAACCATATTGCGATTCTTTCTTTACAGATCCTTACGGTACAGCTGTAGGTGTAATAAATCCAACCGCACCTTTTAAAGTAGTGATTGAAGCACATGCCGATGAAATAAGTTGGTTTGTTAATTACATTACCCCAGAAGGATTAATTTATTTAAAAAGAAACGGAGGCGTTGATCATCAAATTGCACCTAGCATGAGGGTGTTGATACATGGAAAAAAAGGTGCCGTAAAAGCAGTATTTGGCTGGCCTGCCATACATACTAGAGTAGGAGTTGGAGATAAAGAAGTTCAACCTAAAGTTGAGAACTTATTTTTAGACTGCGGCGCATCTAACAAAAAAGAAGTAGAAGCCTTGGGTATTCATATTGGTGCAGTAGTAACCTATGAAAATGGATACGACGAATTAGCCTATGATTATTTAATTGGAAGAGCATTTGACAATAGAATTGGTGGCTTTATGATTGCTGAAGTAGCCCGTTTATTGCAGCTGAACAAAAAGAAATTACCATTTGGATTGTACATTGTAAATGCTGTGCAAGAAGAAATAGGCTTACGTGGCGCCGAAATGATTGCTCGTAGAATTAAGCCAAATGTAGCTATCATCACCGATGTTACACATGATACAACAACACCAATGATAAGCAAAATTGCTCAAGGTGATACGGCTTGTGGCAAAGGACCATCACTTACTTTTGGGCCAGCAGTACACAATAAATTATTAGATATTGTGCAAGATGTAGCAGCAAAAAATAAAATTGATGTTCAATTGCATACGGTTAGTAGATCTACCGGAACAGATACGGATTCATTTGCGTATGCCAATGATGGTTGCCCAAGTGTATTGATATCCATACCACTAAGGTATATGCACACTACAGTAGAAATGTTACACAAAAAAGATGTAGAAGAAACCATCAAATTGATGTACGAAACCTTATTAACGCTTAGCCCTAAAACCAACTTAAGTTATTTTTAAGGGTAAAATATAGTAAGATGTTATGATGCTAAAAGCAGCTGATGAATTCATCAGCTGCTTTTTTATTTTATTCAATTAAATCATTACTATAGTTTTCTAACCAGCATTCCTCTAATACCCATGTCTATCACTTTATCGTTGTTGGGTGCTAAAGGATTAAACAAATTATTGCCATCAGTTTCTGTCCATTCAAAACTTTTGTTGGTAGATAAAGAAACTTCTATGGTGATGTCGTTTGTTTCATTGCCGGTAATTGACAAAGGGGTAGCAAAAGCGCCAGTAACCACACAAGAGCCTGCTGGTACTGCCGAAGTTGCAAATAATGGATTGGGCACTGTTGTAGCCCCAGCGGGAGCCTGTCCAGATTGTACAAACCCCACACCACTTAATTTTCCTTCAAAAGCCCAAAAACCCTGCTGTTTATTTGCATTCACAGTAACAGTGGAGTCTTTAATTTTAAAATTGTTGATGTAGGTATTAAATCCTATAAAAGAAGCCAATGTTGCATCAATGGTACCAAAAGGTGTAGTCACATACACGTTATAGTTTTGGTAGGCCAATGACACTCTCAAGTAATTGTAATTGCCAGCAGCAATATTGGATATGGGTATAGATAAAAATGCTTGGTTATTGCCTACCAATGTGGCAGATGCAAATTCGATGGCGTTACTGCCGCCAGTAACCACTTCATTTGCCCGGTATAATATTTGGCCTCCCCCTAAAGGCGTTAAAGAAGTTGGTGTTAGCTCCACATAATGGGCACTCATGCTGTTAAACCTAGGCGATTGAGCGCCATGCCCTGCCGGTACATTAGTAGGTACACCAAATCCGTTTAAGCGTTGTTGGGTACTGTCAAACTTAAATACAAAATTAATTTTTGCAGTGGAAGTAGGGGTGGTACTGTTTTTAGTACAACTTAGTAACAAACAAGCACTGCATACCAATCCTGCATAGATGATGCTTTTCATATTATTAAAGTGTTAGGTTAAAAAAGGTAAAATTAATCTATGCAGTAAATTATTTGTTATAGAAACTTGTAATCAAAACTGTGCCATTGTTTTTTAAACATTGTATTGAGGCAATAATAAATTGTTAAAATATGGCAAGTAAAATTCTATTGCTCGTTTAAAAATGAATGCATGCTGCAGAAATCTGCTTCTTGTTTTAAATCAGTAATAAGTTGATTGAGCCTATCCAATAACACTTTCCCTGAATGTTTTTTGGTAAAATTTGGAATATTGATGTGGCTAATATCAGTAAACTCCCATGGGTGAAAATACAAAGACAAATAGCCATCTTTTTTTAAAGTTTGTACCGCAAGTAGTTTAAATATTTTGTAAGGAAAATTTTTAAAACTTAGCCAGAACAAGGGGATTCTGCAATTGGGCGTAACTGATACCGGAAAGCGTAAAACGCCTTCTTGTAGGTACTTATTTCTAGGCAAATTAAAATTATTGTATCTGCCGGGTAAATAGGTAGGGTTGATGGATGAATCGTATTGGTAGCCAGCAGCCAATACATCTTTCATCTCCACAGGGCGCATTCTAGGCATTCTTAAGCCCGTAACAGTTTTGCCAG
>JAAFHG010000263.1 GCA_013297585.1 Chitinophagales bacterium | reverse complement strand
CCCAAGGCAGTATACAGCTAAACCTAAGCGGTGCTACACCGCCTTACACTTACCAATGGTTGCCTAATATATCTACAACAAATAGTGCTAGTAATTTAGTGGCTGGTAACTATACGATAAATGTATTGGATGCTAATAATTGCTTTATAAATACTACCAATGCCACTTTGGTAAACTTGCCTAATACATTAACTGTAAATATTGGCCGAGATACGATTATTTGCCCCGGTGAATCCTATATTTTAAATGCTGGCACAGGCTATAGTAGTTACCGCTGGCAAAATTTTTCTACACAGCCAAGTTTTTCAGTTGTTAGCACGGGCAATTATTATGTAACTGTTACCGATAAAGATGGCTGTACGGCTAGTGATAGTGCTTATGTAACGGTTAATTGCGATGACGTATTTTTCCCAAGCGCCTTTAGCCCCAATGGTGATTACAGAAACGAAACATTTGGTCCTTTGGGTAATGTAGCTGCGCTTAGCAACTATGCCTTTAAAGTGTTTAATCGCCTAGGCGAAGTTGTTTTTACAACCACTAATCCTACAAAAAAATGGGATGGCCGAGTAAATGGCAACTTGCAAACGGGCGTTTTTGTTTGGTATGCCAATTATAGTATTCGTTCTCGTAAAAATTTAACACAGAAAGGTACTGTGCTGATAGTAAGATAGCCTAGCTACTAAAATAGTACTACCAAAAGCGACCCTATATGTTATTAATATGGTCGCCTTTTATCATTGACACTAGTGTAGCCACATATTAACAGTAAGAAATTATAACATTATAAATATATTAAATACATTATTTCCCCTTAGTCTTCTTTTTATCTGTATTAAGTAAGGTATTTCGCAGATTATTATAAATAACAGTTTTGTAGTTAATGGTATCTAGCAACGCACTGTTTTTAGCTTTTAGCAAATAAATTTCGTTTAAAAGAGAGTCTTTGGTGTAGCTCCATTGCGATTTATAAAACCCTAGCGAATCAAATTTAGGTACTGTTATTATTGGTGTAGTTACTGCTGGTGCTACAGTTTCTTTTACAGGTGCAATTGTTGTTGTAGCATCTGGTTTTACATAACCACCAGATGCTGTTGTAACACGTATATCGCCTAATGTTACATTGCTGATACGGTTAACATACTTAGGTATTTTAGTATATTTTATACCCACACATTCAGCCGCGCTTATCCAACCGCTTTGGCCATTTGCTTTTGCTACATCGCTATTGCTACCAGAAGCTATTGCGCCTGGTGCTAAGGAAACTTTAAATCTGCTAGATACTGTTCTGCCACAAGTAGTTCTTGCAGTTAAAATTCCTGTAACTATTACCGATACTTTATTGTCATTTCGTAAGTACACTAAAAAACCTTGACCACCTGAAAGGCTGTATTCATGGCCACCGGGTGCAAGTAATACACCTGATACTGTTTCACTAACATAGTTTTTCCAAGGGCTGTTGTCTTGCGCAATAACAGTAGAGCAAGCGATAAAAAGTAGCATACAGCTGCTAATTATTTGATACAAACATTTCATACATTTTTTTTATAGCGTGAATAGGTCTAAATGCTTTTCATAGTAGGATTTGTTTACAATAGCCTAGTGCTTTTACAGCATTAGAACCACTAATATTGTGAAACGTAATTTATGCCGTAATTATTATTAAAAGCAACTTTATAATTTATTTTTGAAAGTCATTTGGTAAATTAAAGCCTATCACAAAATATTTTTTATCATATATATAAAAGGCGCTATCGAAATTTCGATAGCGCCTTTTATTTTTACTCCACAAGTGGCTATTAAAATTTAAAACTCACACCAATGTTTACAGCATAATCTGCAAAAGCAGCATCACCTTTTGCATAAACGCCAGTAATCTCTGTTCTTATCTTGTCAGGAACACTTTGCGTTCTATCACGAATTAATGCTACAGGTACATTGGCGAAGAAAGTTGTGTTTTTTGCTTTATAAGTTAGGCCTGGCTCTGCTGAAATAACATAACCTGGTCTGCGAAAACCATTGCTGCCGCCAACCAAATCTTTAGATGGTATGCATTCATCTCTAAAACCTAAAGAAGCTGAGAATTTGTTGAAATTGAAATTTGCACCAAAGCGAATCAGCATTTGGTCAGGTACACTCATTACTTCGCTACCATATGCAATTGCTGTAGCACTAGCTGTACCACCACGTGCAGTAGAAACACCATTGGTTTCTCTTGGATTTGTAAGGTAGTAAAATGTACCATAAAAGCTCACTTTGTGCGATAAGTTGTAATAAGCATTTAACTCAGTAGTAAGGCCTGTGCCACCATCACCAAGTTGAATAGATTGGTCAACTGAGCCATAATTTTTTACACCTGCTGTAGCTGTATAAAAATAGTCTTGGTATTTATAATCGCCTGTAGGAAGTTTTAAACCAAAACCAAGTTGCACATTACCTTTACGTGTATGTGTTGGTTTTAGCAACATTCTATAAACAGTCAATCTTACATCGCCAATACCAAACGATGAAGTGGTATGACGCTCTTTGCCACCATGTTCGTACAAAGAAGAACGTGTGTTATTGTTTATTGGTAAATTAAAACTGATAGACCAACGGCTGTCTATTTTTTTAGTAATAGAAATATCGGCCGTGTATGCATGGTTGATGACTTGCGTACCTAATTCAACACGTTGTTTTTGCTCATCTGTACCTACAAAATGTTTGTACGAATTAAAGTAACGATTGTTAATACTTAACTGCCATTTGGTAGTATCTGCTTGCATACTGCCTAGCATACACATGCCACCTACACCACGTATAGCTACGCAACCCTGCGCTTGTAATTGATTGTTTACAATAAGAATAGTAAAAAGTATAATGATTATTTTTTTCATGATTTTGTATTTGATAATTTTTTTATTAAAAGACTGCATTGCAAAGAGTTGCAACGCCTAATTATGACCTTATAAACCAATATTTTTATTAATCTGCACCATCTGTTTTGCCTCTTTGCACAGCATAATTACCTATGTTTTTACCAACCACTAAACCTACTGAGCAATCGCTTCTATAGTGAATACCACCGTACATTCTAGAGTTAGAAGCTTCTTGTGCCATATCGTTATAAGCTGTTGCTCTTTCAGGAACGATGTAACCTAAAATTGTAGCTGCTGCGCCGCTAAATGTAGAGTGACCAGAGATATAGGCTGGAAAATTTGGTACGCCTGTAGTTGTTTTTATTTCTGGGTTTAGCTGGCTTGGCCTAGGATTACAGTAGAAATATTTTGTATCCCAACAAACAATGGCTGCATCCATTAAACTCATGTTTAGTAAAGCCATGTTTCTCGCCCATCTTACTTCACTATAGTTTTTGCCAATAAAATCTTCGCTTGCAATGGCGTTCCAATGGCCCGGTGGTGTGTAAGTGCCCACACCATCTGCCCAAAAATGTACAATGCTTGTTTGCGCTTGTGTAGGATTTTTTACAAACTGATAAACCTCCTCTAGTTCAGTTTTCATTTGTTGGCTGCTAGTAGAAGGTGGTGGCCCTGGGCGCAACGAAATAGCCGTTAAAGAATCGAATAAAAATGCTTTTGTCTTACCAAATAGTGGCAACATTGGTGGGCGTTTTGGTAGTTCTAAACTGTACCAAGGTATTTCGCCTTTAGCAATGGCATCGGTTTCTAATTTTGTCCATTGTGCTTGTGTGCCAATGGCTGCGCCTGCTCTATCGCCTCTAGCACGTACCACAAATTTTTGAGCTACAGCGTTACCTAATGTTTCTCCAGCATCAATATCGCTTCTTACATTAGCGCCAGCAATTAAACGTGCTCTTTTGTGTTCGTCTGCTTTTTGATTGATGTAATCTTGGTCACCAGGAAATAGTAATCTCAACATGGTAACTGTAGCACCTTCTATTACTGCATCTTCTGAAGGATAAGACGGTAAATCTGACTTAGGAATAAGCGATGTAACAGTAACATCAACCTTATAAGGCGCAGCACGATTGTATATCTTTTTGTAATAATAAGCCGATACCAATGCATCGTATTGCGCAGCACTTACATAAGCGTAAGCCCTTGCAGCATAAGGTGGATTTGAAAATGGAAACAAAGGATAAGCCAATGGGTTATTAGCACTAGGAAAAGGATACGTACCATCTTCATTTTGGTAAGGTGGTAAGTTATGTTTTGCCACTAAAGTGCGTAAAATCTCGTTCCAGCGTAATACTGCACCGGCGCTCCAATATTTTACTATTCTTTCATCATCGCTAGTTCTATTGGCTTGTAAAGCCTTAATCTCATTTATTTGAATGATATAATCTGGTGTACCTGTGGCAATAGGTGCTGCTACTGCAACGTCTGTAGGTGCGCTTAGTAAAATCGGTTTCCAAGTGCCTGCATTTAAGTCTATGTTAGTAGGGACCAAAGCTGGTGCATCAGCTGTTCTGTCTTCAACTTTTTTGTTGCATGACAAGTAAAGCAGCGCACAAATGGCAAGTGTTGATATGGTTAAAAATGACTGCTTCATGTTATTTTGTTTCAGAATCGTTAGAAGATTTTTGTTTGCGACTAAAGTCGATAATGTAGAAAAGTGAGGCATTGTAAGTGGTAGCTTGACCAACATTTCTGCCAGCAACAACTGTGCTTACATTGCCCACAAGCGATAAACCATGTGATGGTAAAAACGTGTATTTAAAACCAGCACCAATGCTTGTTGCGTTCATCCTGTTACTAGGAAAAGGCATGTTGTTTCTGGTAATATCAAAGCCACCTAAAGTGGTCCAATTATTAGCAAATGCTTCTGCAATTAACCAACCGCTTCTATAACCTGCTCTAATATTAAAATTGGCCGCATCGGGCATTTCAATTTCGTTGCTCGCTATTAACTCTATGGTGTAATAAGATGTTCTATCAATGTTTACATTACTTCTAGCCACATAAGTAGCAGAGGCCGTTGTAAAGAAATGGCCTACTTGATAATCTAGTATTACTCTAGCACTAGCAGTTTGGCTTTTTATGCCAATTGATAATGGTAAATAATCGGCTGTATAATTACTTAATGGTGTAGAAATGCCGCCCAATAAGTATAATGAAAACACACCTTTGCCTAAGTCTTTTTCAATTGGCATCCATTTTACAAACAGGCTTAGATCTTGAAAGCCCTTCATGCCTTTTAATGTACCTGCAGAGGCTTTGGTGGTAATGTATGGCACGTTAAATAGAATATTCAATTTGCCATTAATACCATATGCACCCATTGCGCCAGCAGTACTTGTAGATACTGTGCCAAGGTTTAAATTGTCTCTTTTAAGTGGGCCTTCCCAATAGTTTTTCCAGCTGCTGTAGCCATACATTGGGCCTACACACAATTGATTTTTTGACATCATAATGGCATCAAAATCCGTTTGTGCATTTGCTTGTTTCAGTGCAACAAAGCACACCAATAATGCAATGATTATTTTTGAGTAAAGTTTCATTTTGGTTTGTGTAAATGATAAGAGAAATAGTACCGTAAAAGCGTTAGAACATGGTAGTACAAAACCTATAAGGTATACAGTGATAGTTACTCAAAAGCATTAAATACTTTTAAGTAACTACACCAATAGAGTAGTTGCAATTAGTAGCTAACTACCTTTTCATCTTTAATTTTTGTGCTACAAATTGCCCTACATCTTTACCCATGTCTGTGCTTACTATGCAAGAAGGGTGAAAGTGAATACCACCGTAAAATCTAGCCCAGTTGTTTTCTAAGGCTGCGTCTCTAAAAGATTTGAAACTTCTGTTTTTAATGCCAAACTCAAGCTCTGTGCTATCTGTATAAGCAAAGTTATCGCCAAATACATCGGTTAAAGCTTCGGCTGCCGCAGATGAAATGGTAGAGTGACCACAAGTATATTCAGGAAAAGCAGGCGTTTGTAAAAAAGGTCTCCATTCTGGGTCT
>JAAFHG010000613.1 GCA_013297585.1 Chitinophagales bacterium | reverse complement strand
GTACTTTTAAATCGGCTTCTTTGGTAACACCCAATAGTTTTCTGTAATGGTCAATTTTCTTCATAACTGCGGCGAAGATAAGGGCTTAGAACTAATGGCTGTTTTTGGGTGTTTTTAAATGATTGTTACGGTAAAATATATGTCTCGCATATGTCGCAGACCCGATAGCTATCGGGTTTCGCAGATAATTTTTTTTAATTGTTACTTGGTTAAAGTAAAACAACCTCGTATGTAATGCTGCGAGGTTGTTTTACTAAAATTTAGATATTGTTGAATTCGCAGAAGACCACCGATGTGACAGGTTACTATTTATTTCATCCGCATAACCCGATAGCTATCGAGTTAAGCTTATCTGCGAGAGATGCTTATTGTCTTCTACCACCTTGGCTTGCGCCTGCAGAATAGAATGATAGAAATGATTTGCATGATTTGTCTTGTATTAAAATTGCCTTACGGGTTAAGATAAAAGGCAGTGTTTTAATACCATAAAATGAAAAGCAATAGTATAAAACTGTTATTTTTAGCACATCAGTAAAATAAACGTACAACTATGCCCGACTTTATTCATGGCACCGAATTGAACCTTGCTTTAGAGCAAACTATTGGCAATGCAGAAAACTTTTTATGGTTAATTAACCCATACATACAACTGCACGATAGAATTAAGCAAGAGCTAAAGAAAAAGAAAGATGCAACAGGATTAAATATTGTGGTGGTTTTTGGCAATGATAATACTGACGCTACCAAAACCATTAGCGAAGAAGATATTGCCTTTTTAAAAACCTTTCCTTCGGTAAAAATTTGCTACAACAAAGGCCTACATGCTAAGTTTTATGCCAATGAATTGGGCTGTTTAATTACCTCATTAGACTTACACCAATTTGCTGTAAACAACCATATTGAAACTGGTGTTTATGCTACTGCCAAAAGCATGTTGGGCAAACTAGCCACAGATTTAGTACAGAAAATAACCAACGATACAGACTTTGCAGAAAAGGCTTTGGCCTATTTTGAAGGCATTATTATTAATAGCGAGTTGCTATTTAGTAAAGTAGCCAATTTTGATAATGGTATTTTGGGCTTTAATAAAAAATATATAGGCTCAAGCATTGTAGTAGATGGATTAGCTAGTTTTCTGGCTAAAACAAATCCGCCTGTAATTGTACCAATAGTTGCTACACCTACTGTAGAAATTACAACCACAGTAACCACTACACCACCAAAAGAAGAACCAATAAAACCATCTTTTGGTACGTATGTGCAACAACCTGCACCACCAAAACAAGAGCTTGGTTTTTGCATAAGAACAGGTATACCCATACCGTTTAATCCTGCAAATCCATTTAGTGCAGATGCTTATAAAAGCTGGACAGAATATGGTGATTGGGATTTTCCTGAAAACTATTGTCACACTACAGGTAAGCCATCTTATGGCAGAACAACCATGCGACAACCAAGCCTGTAACACCAGCAAAACAAGCCATCAATAACTAACCAACTATATGGAAATAAATATCAACCAACAGAAATTATCCATTGGCGATAAGTACCAAATATTTATTAATGGTGGGCAAACGCATTATGCCGCTGCTAAGCTGTTTAGGCTATTTGCAGAAATTCATTTTTACGAATTTGGTAACGAAACGCCTTTGCTAATTATAAAAAAACGTTTCGCTTTTTTTACCGCTAACTACGACATTACTACACATGATGGCGGATTAATAGAATTGCGTACTGTGTCGTTTTGGAAAGCCCATTATCAATGCCAAGTAGGTGCAGATTTCTATGATATTTACAGACATCGTGGGCGTAAATGTTCTATTTACAAAAACGATAAGCAAGTAGCTTGGTGGGATAAAGAAGCTGTAAGTTGGTTTAATGGCGATAATTACAGAATTGTAGCCGATAATGATTGTAACGCTAATTTAATCATTGCACTGTGCCTAGCAATGGATAATTATGTGAACAATGACAAAGAGAAAGGTTCTTTTAATTTTGATATTGGTAGATTAGGTCCACAAGCCAAACCATTTGATGCTAGATGGCAACCTAAATACTAAATTGTATACCATGAAAATACTATTTTACCTACTTGTAGGCTTAGTGGCACTAGAACACTTGTATATCCTTTGGTTAGAAATGTTTGCTTGGGAAACAGCAGGTAAAAAAGCCTTTAAAGGCTCGTTGCCTGATGCCATGTTTACACCCACTAAAACTTTAGCTGCTAATCAAGGTTTGTACAATGGCTTTTTAGCCGCAGGGCTTATTTGGTCATTTTTTATAAGTGATATTGCGTGGCAACATCATGTGGCTGTTTTCTTTTTAAGTTGTGTGATAGT
>JAAFHG010000607.1 GCA_013297585.1 Chitinophagales bacterium | reverse complement strand
TTCTGTTTTTAGTAGTGAACGATAACCATCTTTCTACTAATAGCACTACAAATGCTAGTAACCAAATCCATTGGCTGATATCTGTAATAGTGATAGGTATTTTTTGTAAAGCAGCATCATTTTCGATAGATGGCTTTAATATATTAGCATCTATTTCTCGTTTATCTTGACTATCAATAATAGGCTCTTTATACAGCAATTCTGCTAGCAAACTTGGAAATTGTTGATGCCACACAATGTCGTTCCAGCTTGGGTTAAAATGTGTGTATAGCTTGTACACATTGGGTTGCTGTTCATTGGTAATAAGTAAATAATTACCCTTGCCATCTTGCCAAATAGGCAAATCAGTATGGTTACTAATGGCTTTTGTAATACCAACATCAGTATGGCTTAACCATGTGCTTTGTACCGTTGCTTTACCCACTTGATATGCCAAAATATTTTTCGCTTTACTAGTAGTGTTTATAGGGCTATCACTTAACCAAAATAACCAATCCATTTGCGTTGGCAAGTCTGCAACATTGTTGGTTATCACTATTTGCAACTTACGTTTTATAAAGGCTTTAATGGCTAACAGCGCTGCTTTTACATACTCAGCATCTGTAGTGTATTCTTTTGTATAAATAGCCATTATTTGTGTAGCAGTATCTACACGTATCGTATCAGATGATTTTTCTATAAGTCTTAACAGTTGCCCTTGCACTTGTAAACTTTCTTGTACACCATTTTTAAAAGCCACAGTTGTATTACTAATGGTAGTACCGCTAGGCGTGCTGCTACCAATGTTTACTACCGCACTATCATTGTCGGTAGTGTACGCATTTATTAGCCAGGTGTTGGTAGTGTCTTTACTGCTATAGCTTACCCATTTAAAGCGTTTATTAATGGCAGTAGCTGTACCTGTAAAATGCTGTACTTGTCTATCTGTAAATACAAAACCGCTTGCACTCGTAGCCATCAATTGTTGGTACAATAGCCAATAAGTGTGTGCTTGTATAGTATCATTCGCTAGTTGGTTACTATCTGATAGTGTAAATTTTGGAAAGCCTTTTTGCAATAGGTGTAACTCATAGTTATTTGCCAACAATGAATCTATTACTTGCTTACAAGCATGGTAGGTTCTTAATGGTTGGTTAGCATCTACTACTAGCCACCCCTTTTGTGCATTGGCTTTTGGTGTGCTTTGCCATTGTGGTTTTGCCAAAATAATGGCTAGTAAAATGATGAGTAAACAACGTATCAGTAGTAATAACCAATCTGTAATTTTTAAGCTAGTAGATTGTTGCTTGCTACTTTGTTGCAAGAAAGCTAGCGAGCCTATTTTTAAGGTTTTGCCACGCTTCACATGCCACAAATGAATCACGATTGGAACAATTGTTCCAGTAGCTGCCAATAGCCATATGGGTTGTAATAGTGTTAGCAAAATAGCGTTATAACAGTTTACTTCTTTGGTTTAAAAAATCTTTCAAAGCCTTATCTATCGGCAGCTTAGTATTTATTAAAGTATAGGCAATGCCCTTATTTAATAGCTGCTGTTTAATGCTGCTTAAATGTTGCTGCAACTTATCGGTGTATTCTTTTTTTGATATACTACTACCAATATTTATTTGCTGCCCTGTTTCTAAATCTTCTAAGTAAGCATAGCCATCATAGTTTAGCGTTAGTTCATTATCGCCCATTACATGTAGTACCAGTATCTCATTTTTGTAAGTAGCCAAGTTATTTAGCAACTGCATCATTTCACCAGCTTCTTCATAAAAGTCAGTTATCACAACTAGTAATTCCCTCGTTTTATTGGCTGCAATTAGTTGCTTATAATGTATTGGGTCGGTAAATTTCCCCTGAGGTTCTATGGTTTCTAGTTGGTAGTAAAAGCGCTTTAAGTGCTGTGTATCTTTTTTACTAGGCAGGGCAAATACACCATCTTCTTTAAACACATACAAGCCAATGGCATCGCCTTGTGTACTTGCCAAATAGCCCAAACAAGCAGCCATATATTTGGCATAGTCTATTTTCCTAAAGCCACTATCTGTATGGTTCATAGAGTTGGTTGCATCTATTAAAAACCGCACAGAAATACTAGTATCTACCTCAGATTCTCTAATATAATAGCGGTCGCTTCTTGCATACATTTTCCAGTCTAGCCAGCGCAAGTCATCACCAGGTTCGTATATTCTATACTGACTAAATTCTAGCCCCTGCCCTTTTACATTACTCTTATTAATGCCCATCATAAAGCTGTCAATAGTAGCCTTAGCCGCTAATTGCAGATTTTTGATAGATACAATAATTTGAGGATTCAGTAATTGAGACATGAAGTAATGTGATGATTTGATAATTCGATAATCAGA
>JAAFHG010000204.1 GCA_013297585.1 Chitinophagales bacterium | reverse complement strand
CAGGTGTATTGCTTAATGTAGTAACTACCAATTCATTATAACGGCTAAAATAGCTCCATGGGCTTGGTGCTACATAATGCGTAGTGGTGTACTGTGCTTTTAAAACGCTTGAACTGATTAACAGTAGCAATAGCAAGTAACAATTACGGAGTTTCATAAAATAGACTTTAGGATATGGGCTTTACGCAAATTTTTAGAGCGTAAATCAATAGGATATTGTGGGGTTGTGCGATGCTAATTGTAGAAAATTAATACTACGAGGGCTTAAACAATTGTAAATGCTCTTGCAATTTTTGCTGCTTAACTAGGTTTGTAATTAAATACGCTGTGTACAAGCGTTTACCAATATATATTAGTAAAAAAGCTGCTAGAAAAACAATGGCTAGAAGGTTGGTATTCATGGTTTGGGATTTTAGGAAACAACTATTAGGAATGTTTAACAAAGCTATGTTACATGCACAACTATAAAGTAGTAGTAGTAGACAATACATGCTTGAACGTTCTACTACAAAACGTGGTGTGTTGTTTAGGTAAAGCCGTTGTAACCAAGCAGTAAATAGTTACTAGGCACAACAAAAAAGCCACTGACGTTGCGTCAATGGCTTTTTAAAAATTATTCATAAAATGGTATTACCACTTATCTACTTCTTCAACTGAATTAGCCGATGGTACAGCACTTACAACCACTTCTGGCGTCACATCTACAATTGCTTGCACTACCTCTTCTTTTGCTTCAGCCACATAAGGTGTATAACCTCCACCTTCGCCGTCTTCAGGATATTCATGATTAAATGCATCAAAATCAAAATCTGGCATTAAATCAGTTTTTACATACTCAACTGCTTCGTTTAATGCTTTTATAAACTTATTAAAATCTTCTTTATATACAAAAATTTTATGACGGTCGTAGCCATCACTCTCAAAACGCTTACGACTTTCAGTAATGGTAAGGTAAAAATCGTTACCTCTCGTTTCTCTTACATCAAAAAAGTAAGTTCTTCTTTTACCTGCTCTAATGCGTTTACTGTAAACACTTTCTTTCTGCTTGTCGTTGTTCTCGTACGCCACTGTTAAAATGAGTTTTGTTGTGCAAATGTTGTGAGTTACAAATATAGTATTGTTTGCGAATTACAAAAATTTTGCTCAGTCCTTTGAAAAAAATCTATTTAATCTGCCAAAACACTTGCTACTGCTGCATTATCATCATTATTTGTAGTAAGCTGCAAGCGATACAATTCTGCATAATAGCCTTCTTTCTGCATTAATTCGTCATGCGTGCCTTGTTCAAGAATACTGCCTTCTTCCAATACCACAATTTTATCGAACCTAAAACTAGAGAATATGCGGTGCGTAATAATGATGGCCGTTTTCTGTTGCAAATACTGGTATAAATTGGTTACAATTTCATTTTCTGTTTTAGCATCTACAGCACTTAGGCAATCGTCAAACACCACAATTTCAGGATTTTTAATCAAGCCCCTTGCTATAGCTATGCGTTGCTTTTGCCCACCGCTAAGAGTTACGCCACGTTCACCAATCATGGTTTCGTATTGCTTTTCAAAGCCCAGAATTTCTTTGTGTACACTGGCAAATTTTGCTGCCGATTCTATCACTTCTTGCGAGGCTTTTTCTGGCAAGCCAAAACTGATATTATTGGCTACAGTATCGCTAAACAAAAACACATCCTGAGGTACATAGCTTACTTGTTCACGTAATTGGTGCAGATTAATATTTACCAAATCTTGCCCATTAATTGAAATGCCACCTTCATTTGGATTGTAAAAGCGCAGCAGTAATTGGGCTAAAGTGCTTTTACCGCTACCTGTTTTACCAATCACCAATATTTTCTCACCTTCTTTTATAGTAAGGTTACAGTTTTTAATGGCCGTAATGCCGGTATGGTCGTAAGTAAATGTAACATTATCAAATACTATATCACCAGCCAATTTTGCGGCTTGCCTAGGTGCATCGTCTGTAATATTTGGTTTGGTATCTAAAAACTCGTTCAGTCGCTTTTGTGATGCTGCTGCACGTTGAATCATGCTAGCCGTCCACCCAATAGCGCTAAAAGGAAAAGTCAACAGGTTTACATAAACCACAAACTCTGTAATAGTACCTGCCGTTACAGTGTAAGTTTTTTGCAAGCCAGCCGCAATTCTTACCGTTTCTTCAGCATGGTACCAGCCACCTATGGCAATCGTAAGCAGTGTACTAATGCCAATTAATAACGCCATTGTAGGAAAATAGATTGCTTCTAATTTGGCAAGGCTAATGGCACTTTGCTTATACTTTTCGCTATTGGCATCAAAAAATTTCAGCATGGCTTTTTCCTGTACAAACGATTTTATCACTCTTATGCCTGAATAACTTTCTTGAGCCGTAGTGGTAAGGTCAGATAGTAAGCCTTGAATAGCTGTACTTTTCTTGTGTATCATGGTATTAACCGAGTAAATAGCAATGGCCAAAATAGGCAACGGTGCTAGTACATAAAGCGTCAATTTTTCATTAGCCCGCCACATAAAAAATACACAAAACGCAATGGTAGATGTTAGGTTAATCACATACATCAGCGCAGGACCAGTGTACATTCTTACACGACCAACATCTTCTGAAATACGATTCATTAAATCACCCGTGCTATGCACTTTATAAAAGCTCACATCTAGCTTTTGGTAATGCTTGTAAATGTCATTTTTCTGGTCAAACTCAATGTGGCGACTCATTACAATAATCGTTTGGCGCATTAAGAACATAAAAAAGCCGCCCAACAATGCCAGTATCAGCAACGTGATACCACTTAAAATAATCATATTACTAAACGAAATTTCTCTGCCTTCAACTACCCTAATTAGTTTTTGTACCAATATATCGTAGCTCACATTGCGAGAATGTTGCACAGCCGTAGTATCGCCGTTTTGTTGTTTTATTACTTGCGTAACTCTGTCTACCACATAGCCAGACACTTGCGGCGCTAAAATGCGGAAATAATTAGACAAAAGAATAAACAAAATGCCCAGAAAAAAGCGGGTTTTGTACCGCCATAAATATTGATTAACTGCTGCTAGATGCTTCAAGTGGTACTTTTTAGCAAATGTAATTGGTATGCATTAGAGTTGCGCACAAAGGGGTTTCTCGCAAAGGAACTAAGAAGACAAAGGACGCAAAGGTTTTCTATTCTCTACGTCATTGCGATGCCCGAATGACTATTCGGGAAGCAATCTAAGCTTACTGAATGCAGACTGCTTCGTGCCTCGCAGTGACGATATTATTTTATGTAACCATCTTTGTACTACTGTGATGCTTTTGTGTAGCCTGTGTAGAGTTTACGATGCATCTACACTTGTACGTTCTGTGCTCTGTGGGGCTTTTATTGTAGCGTAGGTATTTTGTGCAAGGGAACAATGAAGGTAAAGACCTCATTACAGCCTTTGTTGTGTCTTTGACCAACAACAATTAGTGAAAAAGCTGTTGGTAAAAGCAACACCAACAGCGGCAGAAAGATGATTTTCAAAAAATATCGCCTAATTATTTGTTTTTTCACACAGTTCGTGTTGACTGCAATTCTTTTCTATGTAAAGTTCAATTTCTTGTATTAAATCTGTGTCAATATAATTTTTGTCTATACAAATTAAATAACAATTATTTTCCTTTGCCAATACTTTTTTTCTATCGTCTCTTATTTTGTTTTTCTCAAAAGATTCTTTACCGCCAAAAAAATCCACAGGCTGATAATGTTGCTCACCTTGAAATTCAATTGCCAAATTATATTCAGGTAAATAAATATCAAAATGTTGACGACCTAGCCACTTGGGTCTGCCGTGATGTAGAATTGACGTTCTATCACCAAAGTATTTCTTTATTAAATAAAATATTTTTGTTTCACTTATCCAGCCTTCACCAACTATTGGTAATCCTCGTCTTATTCTTATGGCATTTTCAGCTTCGTTATAAGTGTCTAAATAATTAGATAATAAGTTTTTGTCGATAATAAATTCAGTCAAGTCAAGATTGTCGAACTTAAAAAACGTTAAAGGTCCATAGTAAAAGTTTGTTGATGGATTTGATTTATCTTTAAACCCTGCTAACCATATTTTTTTTTCTACGTTTTCTAAGTCTATCAAAGTTGAATAAAAATGTACACACCAATTACATTTTTGAATTCCGTAATTTCCTTTGTAATAAGATTCAAGTTCATTTAATAAATATTTCCATTTTTCGTCAGATAAATGTGATTTGATTGAGTTATACCCTTTAATGTATACGTATAAAAATACTGAAAGCTCCCAATCTAATTTTCCTAAAAAATAGTATCGTTTTATGTAGGCTTGAAACTCTGATTTATAGAATAATATTTGTTCTTCAAATGTCAAATCAACTCTTAAAAATTTGGAAAGTTTACTAATAAAAAAAGTAGATAAGTGTAAACTTGAAAAGTCACTATTGTGCGTTTGTAAACTATTATGTCTTGTTATTAACCTTGGGTGAATCATGTGTAAGTTTAATCCAACGCTTTTCTGAAGTTGTTCATTAATTTCGTTAATAGCTTTGGTTCTTAATTCATTTTTTAAAAATGAATTAAGTTTCCCTGAATATTCTTTTTCTAATTGAAATGTTGTCTCTTGATACCAATTATTTATTGATTTTCTTACTACATCTTCTATGTCGTTTTTTGTACCAGCCATATTATAGAAATTAATTTACAATCGCATTGCAGCCAATAAAAATGGCTATGATTTTTAAGTAAGGTAGTAAAGCTTTTTAAGTCAAAAAAACACCAAACGATATTATTGTATTTAGCTTTGTCTTACTAAATTTAAAGAAAATGCAAACAGAAAATACAGACTGGTCGAAATATAGCGATGATGCAATTGATTTTGTTTTGTCTCAGTCAGAAAAATTGATGCAAGAGATATTTGTCTCATATAGAGAAAATACAAACAAATGTTATGGGGCTTTAGCAATTTATGCAGCAACATTATCTTATTCAGTCACTAAGCTTATTGAATCTAGCATTAACAATCAGTCGCTTTACTATATTGTTCTGTCAATTGGAACCGTCTTTTCTATTATATTACTGTTTATAAACTTGTACCCACAAAAAATGAACTTTATAGGCTCTTATAAAAGCCTTCTTTGTCAAGACTATTATGAAAATAGTGTCGAGAAAAAAGAACAAATACGAGAATATAAAATACAACAAATCGAATCACTAGACTCTTCTGTTAAAAAAAATATATCATATACGATTATTCAAATAAAACTATTTAAGTCAAGCGTTGCTCTTTTTGTTTTTACACTAATTGCCGTTTTTTTTATTTTTTGTTTCTTTGGGTAATTGGCCGCTGAATGTATGTAAGCTTACAGTGATTGGCTTTGGTTTTGGCTTAGTAGCAGGCGCTTGTTGAACTGGCTGCTTTGGCTTTTCGTTTTGATTATTACTCATAAAGTGTCTTTTTAAAATGCATACAACGCAAGTATATATGATATTAGGCGCACTATCAAATATTTTCTTGCTTCTGATTATCAATATATTGGTCTTCTTAGTTGGTCGAGATTTGCAATCTTGACCAAGGTGTTCAGGATATCATATCCTGCACTCGCAAGACCGAATTGCAAATTCGGACTAACGGATTGCAGACTTCTAGCAATTAACCAAGACATACTCTATTTGTAAGAAACACCCAACATAAGTTTCTATTTGTTTGGGTTTAGCAATAGCCATCAATGCGTTGCTATGTTCAATTATGATGTGCGTATTATTTTTCCAATGCACTTTCAAGCCTAAATTGATGCCTTCGGCAAAGAAAAAGCAGATGGATTTGCCACCTAAGCGTAGCGTAATTTGAATTTGTGTGGCCGTGTTATTAGCTTCATACACTTCTATATAGTGTAAAAAATCGGGTGAACTCATTTCTGAGAAATAAAAAATATAGTGTTCCCGCTGTTGCAACTTCTTTGAATAAAGACGATGGTAATCAATCATCATATTCTTCAAATAGGTAACATTACAATTATAAAAAGAAGTCTGTCTACAAAGTGCTATCATCGTCATCACATCTTTACATTCCTTTCTGTTTTTAATCAATTGTCGGTCAACTATTTTTTGTACCCGTTCAGCAATATTGCCAAACAAATTAATACTATAACCAGTAGCTGTTTGTATATATGGGCTATATTCTAAGTTACCCATCATCTTATGTAAGCAAGTATATTGTTTGAGTCTTTTTTTAAGTTTAGTTAGTTCGCCGTTTTCACAATCTGTTACAATCCATTGTTTTATAAGTATATTCATCTCTTTTTCTTTTACAAGTTGCAAAGCGTCAAGTTTCCATAAGTTGATATGTGTTTCGTAATCAATAGTAGCTAGCAAAATATCCTTGTACTTTTCTAGTTCTATGGTATTATTGGTAGCCAATGGTGTATATTTTAAATTACATAATACATTACCGTATATAAACTAAACTTGTAGATTGCAAGTTGTATTTTGTTGTCTGTAGTAATGTTTATATTATCGCTAAAAGTAACGTAGTAGCCCTTATAAAACTACAAGTTTAGAAGAGCGGAACTTTATCCAACAAATAGCAAATATATAATGAATGAAATTACCGTTTAGTTGGTGGTACAATTATTATAGTAAAGTTCCTACTTAATGGTAAATAATCACAATAAAGACTAATTGCAGATACAATAATTAATATATTATTATTTAAATTAATACAAAAGGCAATTT
>JAAFHG010000056.1 GCA_013297585.1 Chitinophagales bacterium | reverse complement strand
TTCTAATGGTGCTGTTTATGCCGATTTGGATAATGATGGCGACTTAGATGTTGTAGTGAATAATATTGATGATGCAGTGTTGGTGTATCAAAATAAAAGCAACGATGCTAAGCCAAAAGCTTCGATAGATATTACTTTAAAAGGCAGTGAAAACAATATCAATGCCATCGGTGCCAAGTTGTTGTTATTTAGCAAAAAAGAGATTCGTACTTATGAAAATTATCCTGTGAAAGGCTTTCAAAGCAGTATGCAATTGCCTGTACATATTGGGTTAGAAAATACAAAGGTTGATAGTTTTCTGCTAGTATGGCCTGATAATACTTTTGAACATGTCGCTTATAAATCAGGCACAGCAAAGCTTTCAATAGGTTACAAAAAAGGGCTACCCAAGTTTGATTATAATGTACTTACTAAACATTACATGAGTACAACCACACCAATGGTTGATATTACTAAGCAAACAAATCTACTTTGGAAACACGAAGAAAATCCTTTTAATGAATTTGATAGAGAGCCATTAATACCACACATGGTGTCTCGTGAAGGACCAGCATTGGCTGTTGCAGATATTAATGGTGATGGATTTGAGGATGTATTTATTGGTTCATCAAAAGGTAATAAGCCTGCAATTTTTACACAACAAACTAGTGGTAAATTTATTAAAACTAATCAGCCAAGTATTGATGCAGACAGTATCAACGAAAATGTAGACGCCTGCTTTATAGATGTAAATGGTGATAAGACTTTAGACCTAGTAATAGCAACAGGTGGTAATGAATATTATGGGAATGATGAACATCAACAGCCGCAAGTATTTACCAATGATGGTAAAGGGAATTTCACTAAGCTAGCACATGCTTTTGACAATTTATTTCTCACTGCTTCTTGTGTAGTGCCTTATGATTTTAATAATGATGGCGCCATGGATTTATTTATTGGTGCAAGAGCGGTGCCTTGGGCTTATGGTGAAGTACCACAATCTTATTTGCTACAAAATGATAGCAAAGGACATTTTAAAAATGTAACTGAACAATACAGTAAAGACTTGTCTAAAATAGGTTTTGTACAAAATGCTATTTGGGTAGATATTAATAAAGATGGCAAAAGAGATTTAGTACTAAGTCTTGAATGGGATGGCGTTTATGCTTTTATAAATGGTAAAGGTTCGTTTACAAAACAAATGCTTACAGATAAAAAAGGTTGGTGGAATTTTACGTTGCCATGTGATATTAATAATGATGGCAATGTAGATTTTGTTGTGGGTAATCTGGGCTTAAATAGCCGCTTAACTGCAAACGATAAAACACCTGTAATGCTTTATTACAATGACTTTGACGGTAATGGCAAAAAAGAACAAGTGCTTACTTATTACTTAAATGGCAGAGAATTACCTTTTGCAAATAAGGCTGAATTAGAAAAACAAATGCCTTTGCTTAAGAAGAATTTTTTGTACGCACATGATTTTGCAAAAGCTAGTTTGAAAGAAATATTTACAGAAGAAAAACTAGATAAAGCTGAAAAATGGCAAGCTAATTATTTAGCAAATGCGGTTTTAATCAATGATGGCAAAGGCAATTTTACTACGCAAGCATTGCCATACCAAGCGCAGTTTACAAGCTTTAAAGATGCTGTGATAATTGATGCTAATCATGATAATTTGCAAGACATTTTATTGGTTGGCAATTTTTATGAGAATAATATTCAGATGGGTAGATATGATGCTGATTTTGGTACATTACTCATTAACAAAGGCGATAATAAATTTGAAGTAGAAAGTATTAATGGCTTGCAAATTAAAGGGCAGGTGCGAAAAATAAAGCCCATTACTATTGATAAGCAACAGGCTTTAGTATTGGTAAAAAATAACGATAGTGTAATGATTATACAACAACAACTTAAAAAATAGGATAGTAAAACCTAGTTACCCATTTTGTAGTATCAGCTTCTTTTTCTCTATCTGTAATTAGCTGCTGATAAGGAATTGCTGGTGATGTGTGCTTGAAATCAGCAAAATATTTTTCAAACATTTTAAATGAATGCGCTACTGTTGAAGGGCCGCCTTTAATACTGTCGCTCTCTAGTATTTTGCCTATTACCATGCGCTTAAGTTGTATGGAATTGGTTTCTGCCAACGTATGGTTTACCGGCATAGCCACCATTACCTTATAATAGGTCTCATTTTCTTTTGTTACGTTAAGCATTGGCGCATTTACAATAGTGCCACCTTGTTGCTTGATATGGTTTCTAAGTTGATTAACTAAGCTATATATATCGGCGGTGCTTGGTGCATGATTTAGATAGGTTTTAGTACTCATTAGCGCAGTGTCTTTTACCATCGTGCTGATAATGTTAAAGCCATAAATGTTTGCAGGCTTCTCTAAAAACTGCTGTAGTTTCTGCATTACATCTTTGATGTTTTGCTTAATGTATACAGCTCTATTATAGCGACTGATTCTAGCAAAAGGATTCATGCTTGCTGTGTCATTATACTGACAAATTACTTTTATTGAATCATGGTTAAAGCCTGCAATAGCAAGATTTACAATAGTGGTTTCTTTATTGTATTCAAGTGCTATTTGTGTATTGTTGTACGATTTACCTACAATCTGATAAGTGATACCGTTGTAAGTAGCCGTCGTTTTGTCGCCCACTTTATCCAATTTGCCTGGCCACCATTTACTCCATTGATTTTCGTTAGACGCGTATTCTACAGCACTTGTGTAATTGGTGTACATAGGTGTAACGCTTGATACCACTAAATTACTTGGAATAATAAGATACACACTTGCAACAGCTATGGCAATTAGTGCCACTAAAATAATCGACCATTTTTTCATATACAATCGTAATCTATAACTTGAGAAATAGTGTTGCAAAATAGTGCATAATCTACTATTCGGTTTTTATCATTTTCAGAATTTCTTTTAAACCGTTTGCAGGGGATAATTTCACTGCTAATTCCTTTGTATTCATCACAATTACACAGTTTCAGTTGCGTAATCTGTTTAATTTTATGAATTCTTTTTCATGCTTGCTAATACAAAAATTATGTTTAAAAAACGATTATCCTTGTTCATGTTTAGTGTAGATATGTTATCTGCAATTTGTGCCTTTGCGCAAGACCCATGGAAAATTACGACTACTAAAATTGACCCATCAAATTACTACGGTATTACGGTGGCCAACGGTATGATTGGTGTGGTATCCTCACCAGAACCTTTTAAAGTAAAAGATGTGGTGCTAGCTGGTGCGTACGATTTGTATGGCCGTGGTAGAGTGAGCAATTTTTTAAAAAGCTTTAACCTTTTGAACATGTATTTAGAGGTTGATGGTAGGCGCATTGGTGGTAGCGATGCAACCAATATGCAGCAAGAACTAGACATGCATCATGCTAGTTTTACCACCACTTTTAGCTATGGTGATAAAGCTGATATTACTTACACTTATTACTCGCTACGTCAGTTACCTTTTACAGTATTAATGGATGTAACTGTTACAGCAAAAAAGGATATCAATATAGGCGCAGCAAGTGTAATGGAAGCGCCGGATGCTTTGAAAGATGTACAGAATTACTACAACGAAATTGATAGACCACATGTTGTAATTAGTCTCTTGACATCTGCTGCTAAAAGCCCTGCTGGTAAGTTATTAATGTGTGCTTCTAATACATTTTTGTTTAGCGAAAAACATGGTAGCGAACCAAGAGTGATTCATGAAATGTGGGATAATAATATGCACTTAATGAAGTTTGGTAAGCAACTAAAAGCTGGCGAAAAATACAGTTTCTCAATTGCAGGTTCTTCAATTACTTCTGCGCATCACGATGACCCATTAAATGAAGCTGAACGTATGACTATTACGGCTAAGCTTGAAGGCAGAGATAGATTGATTGTATTTCATAATACAGCATGGGATAATCTTTGGAAAAGCGATATTATTATCAATGGTGATGCACAAGCACAGCAAGATGTGCATAGCATGATGTATCACTTATATTCTTTTGTACGTGAAGGTTCTGCCATGAGCCCATCTCCAATGGGTTTAAGTGGTTTAGGTTATAATGGTCACGTATTTTGGGACACAGAATTATGGATGTATCCTGCCATGTTGGTATTGCATCCTGAAATGGCTAAAAGTATGGTTGATTATCGCTTTCAGCGATTAGGTGCAGCCAAACAAAATGCGTTTAACCATGGCTATAAAGGCGCAATGTTTCCTTGGGAAAGCGCAGACACAGGGGTAGAAGAAACACCCGTATGGGCTTTAAGCGGTCCATTTGAACAGCACATAACAGCCTGCATAGGCATAGCCGCGTGGAACTATTATTGTGTAACGCAAGACAAAGAATGGCTGCGTGAAAAAGGCTATCCATTATTGAAAGAAACAGCTGCATTTTGGGCTAGCAGGATAGAGCGCAATGGTCCTAGCAAATACGATATTAAAAATGTAGTAGCCTCTGATGAGTGGGCAGAAAATGTAGACAATGATGCCTTTACCAATGCTGCTGCAAAAGCGGTGTTGCGAGATGCCACAGAAGCAGCAACCATACTAGGTATTACACCTGATGCTGATTGGGCGCATGTCGCCAATAATATTCCTGTGTTAGCAATGGAAAATGGCGTGACAAAAGAACATGCCACTTATAATGGTGAAGGTATTAAGCAAGCTGATGTAAACCTATTGGCTTATCCTTTAAAAGAAATTACAAGCGCTGCGCAAATAAGAAAAGACCTTGCCTATTACGAAACACGTGTGCCTAATGAAGGTACACCTGCTATGACGCAAGCCATTTTCACGTTGCTCTATGCACGCCTTGGTGATGGGGCTAAAGCCTATCATTTTTTCAAAGATGCTTACGAACCAAACTTGCTGCCACCATTACGTGTAATTGCTGAAACCAAAGGCGGTACCAATCCTTATTTTGCCACAGGTGCAGGCGGTATTTTGCAAAGTGTGTTAATGGGCTTTGGTGGGCTTGAAATTACGTCTAAAGGCATTACACAAGTAGCGTCTGCATTGCCACCTACTTGGAAAGGCCTTACACTCACTGGTATTGGCATTGAACGGAAAACTTTCACTGTTAAATAATGTTGCTAATTTTTTAAAACCCAAATAATATGTACAAATGGCTATTGGCTGTATTACTAATGGTAGTAGTTTTTGCAGCTTGTAACAATGAGAAAAAAGAAGCGGTAGCAACCGGTATTCCTGAAGCGCAATGGTGGAAAGAAGCAGTGGTGTACCAACTGTATCCACGTAGTTTTAAAGATAGTGATGGTGATGGTGTGGGTGATTTAAAAGGTATTATCTCTAAGCTTGATTATTTGAAAAGCCTTGGTGTTACTGCTGTTTGGTTAAACCCGATTTACGAATCGCCTAATGATGATAATGGTTACGACATTAGCGACTACCGTGCCATTATGAAGCAGTTTGGTACGATGGAAGATTTTGATGCCTTGCTAAAAGGTATGCACGAACGTGGTATAAAAGTGGTGATGGATTTAGTGGTAAATCATAGTAGTGATGAACATGAATGGTTTAAGCAAAGTCGCAGCGCTCGTACTAATAAATACCGCAACTATTACCATTGGTGGCCTGCTGAAAAAGGCAAGCCCACACCACGTTATAGCTTGTTTGATGTGAATCACGATGCATGGATGTACGATAGTGTAACCAATGCCTATTACTTACATTATTTCTCAAGAAAGCAGCCCGACTTAAATTGGGAAAATCCTGAATTGCGTAAAGAGGTACACAATATCATGAAATTTTGGGCAGATAAAGGCATCGATGGTTTTAGATTAGATGCCTTTCAGTTTGCTGCTAAAGACACCACATGGCCTGCTTTTCCTGCGGGCTACGAAAAGAATTTTTTATTGTACTATGCAGTGGGGCCGCATTTACACGATTACCTAAAAGAAATAAATACAGAAGTATTGAGCAAATACAATGTAATGAGTGTAGCTGAAGGTGCTGGCAATTCGTTTAAAGATGCACACGATATGGTAGATGCTAGCCGTAAAGAATTGAACATGGCTTATGCTTTTGATGGGGTGGATTTAGCTAAAAAAGATGGCTACAGTATACTAAAACTGAAAGAAATTTTTACCAAATGGGATAGCGCTTTTGCTACCAATGGTTGGCTGTCTATCTTCTTAGCAAACCACGACCAAGCAAGGCTTGTAACACGTTATGGTAATGATAGTCCTGCGTTTAGAGAAGTATCTTCTAAAATGCTGAGCACCTTTATAATGACCATGCGTGGCACACCTTATTACTACAATGGTGATGAGCTTGGTATGACTAATATTCGCATGGATAAAATAGAAGACTACAACGATGTGGCTACACTAAACGAGTACAAACACTTGGTAGCTACAGGTGGCAATATTCCTCAGTTTATAGAGACAATAAAGTTCACTTGCAGAGACAATGGCCGTACACCTTTTCAGTGGGATAATAGTGTTAATGCAGGTTTTACCACAGGTAAGCCTTGGTTAAAAATTAATCAAAACTATACTACTATCAATGCTGCTGTGCAAGATAAAGACCCTAACAGCACCCTTAACTATTTTAGAGCATTGGTACAATTGCGTAAGGATAATAAGGTACTAGTGTATGGTAAATACGAGCTGTTGGATAAGCGTAATCCTAATATTTACGCCTATACAAGAAGCCTGAACGGTAAAACAGTGTTGATATTACTCAACTTTACTAACAAGGCAAATGCCGTAAGCTTACCAACTACAATACAACTTGGTAAAACTTTAATTAACAACCTGTCAAATACCCTAACACTTACTAATGGTAGCACTACTTTACAGCCTTATCAAGCTTGTGTAATAGAGTTGAACTAATGTCATTATACGAATTGCATAAATAATAAAGCCCTCGAGAATAAAATTTCGAGGGCTTTGCTATTATAAGTTGTTATGGAGGTAATATTAATATTAAAAATTAATTATATTTATTGTCCACTTGCCTTCCTGTCACCCTACACCAAATCATTCCAAATGTGCCAATTTTCTTCTGCTTGTAGTACCAGCATATCGTAGCCATTTTTTACAGTAGCACCTTGCGCTTTGCCAAGTTGTAAAAACTTAGTTTCAGCAGGGTTGTACACTAGGTCAAACAGATAATGTTCTTTAGTTAATAAATGATAAGGCAGGTTAGGTGCTTCATCTACATTTGGGTAGGTACCTACTGGCGACGCATTTATGATGATGGTGTATTCTTGTAATAAGGCTGCATCTATATCTTCATATACCAAATAGTTGCGCTCATCTTTTTTACTACGGGATACTATTTTGTACTCAATACCACGTTTATTTAAAATAAATTCTACAGCAGCCGATGCACCGCCAGAACCCAATACCAAAGCCTTTGTATGATGTGGTTGTAAAAGTGGTGCAAACGATAATTCAAAGCCCAATACATCGGTATTATGGCCAAATAGTTTGCCATTGTTAATACGTACACAATTACATGCACCCATCACTTTTACAGCGGTAGTGCTATCGTTTAAAAAATCTAAAACTGCTTTTTTATGTGGTATGGTTATGGCAAAACCTTCAAGGTTAGGATGGCTAGCTAATATGCCTTTTAAATCATCAATTTGCTCAAAAGAGAATGCCTTGAAACTTGCATCAGTAATGCCTTCTTTAGCAAATTTTTCAGTAAAATATTTCTCTGAAAAAGAGTGTGATAGCGGAAAACCAATAAGGGCAAATAGACGCATGAGAAGAAGTTTATAAGTTTAGGTAAGTTTAAAGTTTAGCAGTCTTTTATTGTAAACTACTAAACTTTAAACTCTAAACTTTTAATGCTATTTATTCAAATACAAATGAAATGTATCGCCTCTTAAACCAATACGCATGGCTTCTAAAGGAATTACTTCGTTTGGTGCAATATTGCCAAGGTTTACGTTATGATCTATCAATTCTAAGAAGTATAATTGTTGTGCTTTTTGTGGTGCTTCCCAAATAATTTTTTCAGCAGGTATTTGGGTTAAAATTTCTTGTACTAAACCTTCTCTTACTTCGCCACTACCACGATAAATACCTACGTTACCAGCTTCTCTAGCTTCAGCAATTACGTAGCTAGCACCAGCTTCTAGTTCTGCACGCATAAGTTCTATCCATTTGTAAGGCGCCATTATATGTGTTGCATCTTTACTACCTACCTCGCTTAATACGGTAAAATGTTTGGTCAATTTTTCAATATAACCACATTTTTCAGCGTGAGGTATTGAGATAGAACCATCGCTCACTTCAACGTGTGTAATATTATAATCTTTACAAACAGCTATAAAATCTTCAATCTGATTTCTAATTAAAAATGCTTCAAACAAGGTGCCGCCAAAGTACAAAGGCACATTGTAAGTTTGATAAGCTTCTATTTTCTCACGCAATTTTGGCGTAACGAACGATGTACCGAAACCCAATTTCACAATATCCGTATGCGGCCCACAACCTTCCATAAAATTATGTACTTCGCTTAAACTAAGACCTTTATCCATCACCATGGTAAGGCCATTTACACGTGGTTGACTTGTGCGTACTGGAATTTGTGATAAATTGAAATTCATGTGTTTTGTTTTATAATTACCTGCCATTAAGCGTTTGTTACAAGTAACTTTTGCTTATTGATGGCACTTTTCTAGCTAGGGGTTTTAATCAATGGTCGCAAAAATAAGGATAACTAACTTTTTAAAAGCCTTTAATAGCTGCTGTGTCGTTTTTACATTGTTAAAAGTGCGGTATTTTATTATGTTATCAGCTTTTGTGGTACTATTTAGCATCGTTGCGTCGCACCCTTGTACGTTCATATCATTGCTCAGCTTTATCTAAACGTAGTTTCTGCATAAAAAACTTACAAGTCTCGCTGAATACGCAGAAACCGCAGAATTTTCTGCGTGTTCAGCGATTTCTGCGAGCCAATATTTTTGTAAGCCGTTTCTAACGCATTTTACAAAATGTACATAATACATTGTGTTCACTGTATCCTTTGTTGCTTTGTGAGAAATATTTCAACTTCTACAATATTTCTTTTCGATGTTCGTCACCTCTAAATAAGATGGATGCAGCAGTTACCTTAGCAACATCAATGCAAGATGTTAAACGAAACAATATAGCCGACGTTGTAAGTACTTACAGCAAACGCTTAATGGGCTTTATTCGCAGACGTGTGAATACAGACGCAGATGCAGAAGATATTTTGCAAGATGTTTTTTATCAATTTATTGGCAATACACAACCCATAGAACAATTAACCGCTTGGTTATTTAGAGTAGCACGCAATAGAATTACCGATGTACAACGCAAGCACAAGCCAGAGTTGCTAGATGATATTTATAATACTACCAATGATGATATGCTTGGTTGGGCAGAATTATTTTCAGATATCAACGACAATCCTGAAACCGCTTATTTACGCAATATGTTTTGGGAAACATTGCAAACCGCACTAGACGAATTGCCAGAAGAACAAAAGCAAGTATTTGTAATGCACGAGCTAGAAGATGTATCGTACAAAGACATTGCAGAGATAACTGGTGCTTCGGTAAATACATTATTATCTCGTAAACGCTATGCAGTATTGCATTTAAGAGAGCGCTTGCAAGTGTTAAAAGACGAATTATTAAACTATTAAAAACACGACAATGAATAGGAAATTTTGGATTAGAAAATGTATTGGCTTTGCCTTAATGGGTATTGCTTTTGCAGCACTTATTAGTTACGTAGTGATGCTTTTATGGAACGGCGTTTTGGTAGATGTAATTTCAGTAAAAGAAATTTCCTACCCACAAGCCGTTGGTATTTTGGTATTATCTAAAATATTGTTTGGCGGCTTTAAAGGTGGTTGGGGCAGCCGTGGCAGAGAATGGAAACAGAATATGAAAGAAAAATGGGAGAAAATGAACCCTGAGGAGCGAGAAAAATTTAAGGAAGAATGGCGCAATAAATGCAAAACTTGGAGTAAATGCGACTAATATAACCACAAAGCAAAGAAGCAAAGGAGTTTTAAGAAATGATGTTTTTATTGAAAATCCTTCCTTGCTTCTTTGCCCCGTGTTAAAAAAATAAAAACTAACTACCATGAACGTACTTGTATTTAAAACTAATATAGAAGACAAGAAGCAAGTAAAATATCTATCGCCACATTTAAAACTGGTAGATGGTATTCTAGCTTGGAATGTTGACTTACACGATTGCGATAAAGTGTTGCGTATAGAAGCTGACCAATTGCATCCTAATACGGTAGTGAATGTTTTAAATAATGCAGGTTACTATTGTGCAGAATTATCTGACTAATTAGGTGTTAAACCATGTAAGAATTCTAGTTTTTTCTTCAGTAACCCACATTTGTTGTTGTTAGTTGTTGCACTTTAAACTTTGCCTCTACATTTGCTTAAAACAATATTTTCCCTATTACGCAATGTAATATTGTCACTTTAAAGCGTAAACGCATGATTGTTGACCAAACAAAACACCAAAACATAACTTAATGAAGCTTTTGATTACCTACCTTAAACCTTATAAATGGCAATTAGTATTAGCAATGCTTTTGGCCGCTATTAATCAGGTTTTTTCTTTGCTAGATCCTACCATTTTTGGTAAAATAATCGATTATATGAATACTGCTGGCGACTTAAGCAAAAGTAGCGGCTATATCATAAAACCTTCTGTTGGTAAAATTGAATTTTTAAAACACACAGGCTTTTTATTAGGATTATCTATTTGCGTAGCAATGGTTTCTCGTATTGCTAAGTCTTTTCAAGATTATGTGGTAAACAGAGTCGTGCAAAAATTTGGCGCAAAAGTGTTTACCGATGGTTTGCAACATTCTATGCGTTTACCTTACCAAGATTTCGCTGACCAACGTAGTGGTGAAACCTTATCTATTTTGCAAAAAGTACGTCAAGATTGTTCGCAGTTTATCGGTTACTTTATCAACGTTTTGTTTCCTATTTTAGTAGGTATTGTGTTCTTATTAATAGTTACTATCGCGATACATTGGAGCTTGATAGTGGTATATTTTGTTGGTATTTTGATACTAGCTTTTTTAGTGGGTGCATTGAGTAAAAAAATTAAAACCATTCAGAAAACTATTGTAAAAGAAACCGCTGTTTTAGCTGGTAGCACCACAGAAAGTTTACGCAATATTGAATTGATTAAAAGCTTGGGCTTAACACAACAAGAAGTAAAGCGACTAAATGAAAATACTTATAAAATATTGGGGCTTGAATTATCTAAAATTAAACGTGTACGCAGTATTGCTTTCTTACAAGGTACTACCGTTCACTTTTTAAGGGCATGTATTTTGTTTATTTTAACTTGGTTAGTATTTGGTGGTAAGCTTACTACAGGGCAGTTAATCTCAATGCAGTTTTATAGTTTCTTCATTTTTGGTCCATTACAAGAACTAGGTAGCATTATCACTTCTTACCGTGAGGCTGAAACGTCTATCAATAATTTTGATACCTTAATGAAGAAAGCTGTAGACCCAAAACCTGCAAGCCCATTACAAGTTGGTGATATTGATGCTTTGAAATTTGATAACATTTCTTTTCAGCACAATACAGCTTCTTACAAGGCTTTAGAGCATATTTCTTTTGATGTAAAATTGGGTGAAACCATTGCATTTGTTGGCCCAAGTGGTGCTGGTAAAAGTACATTGGTAAAACTTTTAGTAGGCTTGTATCGCCCACAAGAAGGTACTATTTTTTACAACGGTAATGCTGGTAATGATATTGATTTTGATGAGTTACGTGGGCAAATTGGTTTTGTAACACAAGACACACAATTGTTTAGCGGTACTATAAAAGAAAACTTATTGTTTGCTGCGCCAAATGCTACGGAAGCAGATTTGATGGATGCTTTAAACAAAGCAAGTTGCCAGGGTTTACTGTCACGTGCAGAAAAAGGTTTAGATACCATGATTGGTGAAGGTGGTTTGAAATTGAGTGGTGGTGAAAAACAACGTTTATCAATAGCTAGAGCGCTTATTAGAAAGCCACATTTACTCATTTTTGACGAAGCAACATCTGCATTAGATTCTATTACTGAAGAAGCAATTACTAATACCATTAGAGCTATTTCTGAAGAAAAAAATCAGATTACTGTAATGATTGCACACCGCTTAAGTACCATTATGCATGCAGATAGAATTTATGTACTTGAAAAGGGGCAAATTGTTGAAACTGGTAGCCATAATGAATTGCTTACCGAGAAAGGTTTGTACTACGCTATGTGGCGTCAACAAATTGGTGAGCGTAAAAACGCATAACATCATTTACAATAGGCTTAATAAAGAAACGTTCACCTTTTGGGTGAACGTTTTTGTTTCTACTTATCAATCGAGGGGGTATTGATCTATTTAGTGCTTTATCTCATTAATATTTACTTGTGGAACAAGCAGATTAGTAAGTTGTTGTACTGTAATATCTTTCGTTAAGTTAAAGTTGCTAGATTGTTGAATAAGCATACTTGATTTGCCAACTTTAGCGGTGTATTTACCAGCTTCAGCAACCCAAGCCGCAGCTTTGGTATCGTAAGATGCAAGGCTTCTAGCATCGATGGTAAAGGTTACTATTTGCGATTCGTTTGGCTGTAGCAATTTTGTTTTTGCAAAACCTTTTAACTCTTCTGTTGGCTTATCTAATTTTTTACTTGGCGCACTTATATAAAGTTCTACCACTTCTTTACCAGCAGTTTTGCCAGTATTGGTAATGGTTACAGATGCTGTGATTTTATCTGTAAAGGTGTTACTGCTCAACTTTAAATTGCTGTAAATAAAGTTGGTGTACGATAGACCAAAACCAAATTCGAAGGCCGGTTTTACGTTGAACGTATTGTAGTAGCGGTAACCAACATAAATGCCTTCTTCATATATCACTTCAGATTTGCTACCTTTTTGTAAGCCACCAATTAGCATTTCAACTTCGTTAGATATTTGTTTGCCAGGAAAATTTTTTGCAGAAGGCACATCGCTGTAAGCCATTGGAAAACTTGTAGCTAGCTTACCAGAAGGATTTACTTTGCCGCTCAATACATCTGCAACAGCATTGCCACTTTCTTGGCCACCTTGCCATGCTATTACAATGGCATCAGCGTAGTCTCTCCAACTTGCGGTTTCAATAACACCACCAGTATTTACCAATACAATTAACTTTTTACCTTTTGCATGAAATGCAGTTGATACATTTTTTATCAGTTCAATTTCAGTAGCGCTCATGTTAAAATCATTATCAAGATTTCTATCTTGAAATTCCCCAGAATTTCTGCCAATGGTAATAATGGCTACATCAGATTCTGTTGCTTTCTTTTCTATCAAAGCCTTATCAGCTGGCATTTCAGTACAGGCGGCACTAACTCAAAAAAGAATTTTGGTTTAGGTTGTTTGGCTTTTTCTTCAGCAATGTAATGCCCGTAAATAGGTTTTAATTCTGCATCTAAACTATATCCAGCGTTTGTTAAGCCTTCTACTAATGATACGGTGTAAGCTTCGTTTACATCACCACTGCCTGTGCCACCAGCAATAAAATTGTAAGAGGTATTACCAAATGCTGCCACTTTTTTTGCCGAAACTAATGGTAAGGTTTGCCCTTCATTTTTCAGCAGTACAATGCCTTCTGCGGCTGCTGCCCTTGCAATAGCTGCGTGTAGTTTTAAGTCGGGTTGATTTGAGAATTTGTATTGTTTAAATGTAGATGAATGAAGCACTAAATCTAAAATGCGTTCAACATTTGTGTTTAATATCGCTTCTGGTAAGCTACCATTTTTCACTGCTTCTTGTATTGCTGCTATTTGTGGTGGTATGCCTGGCATCAATAAATCGTTACCTGCTTTCATTTGTGCTACAGCATCTTTACCACCAAACCAATCGGTCATTACCATGCCTTTGTAGCCCCATTCTTTTCTTAGAATTTTGCTCAAAAGGTCATTGCTTTCTGATGTATACACACCGTTTATGTAGTTGTATGAACTCATAACAGTCCATGGTTTCGATTGCTTAATGGCAATTTCAA
>JAAFHG010000533.1 GCA_013297585.1 Chitinophagales bacterium | reverse complement strand
TGTGACTTACCCATTAAGCTTACCACCAAATGCTAATAATTATATTTTGGTAAAACTAAAAGGCAACGAATGTGAGCGTTTTGCCAATAGTAGTTATCGCTTGTGGTTAGACTTTGATGTGGCTCGTTCAATAATTAATGTGAACAATGCTTTTTACTTAAAACCAGTCATTCATTTCTTTATTGCAAAGCAAACCAATAGCATTTCTGGCACTGTAGCACCAAGAGATGCTAAAGCTATTGTAAGTATTTATAATAGTAAAGATACTGCCTATGCTATACCAAATAGCGATGGTAAGTTTAAGGTACGTGGTGTGCCAGATGGTAGTTACTCTGTGTTTATTAACGGTGCTAATGGTTACAGAGATACTACCATTAGTAACGTAAGTGTAAGTGGTTATAACAATACCTCAGTAGGCGTAATTACGCTGCATAAATAGTGTTTGGATAGGATGTTGGTTTTTAGTGATATCGGGTGCATGGTCTCATGCGCCCGATTTTGTATATATAGGCTTTTGTACGATATTGTCAACCTTTCTTTAGCCCATATCTGTTCAAACCCTATCTTCGCAGCCGCAAAACAAAAGCTCTTTTTTGAATGATCAGTAGAAGAAATATTCGTGTAAAGGTGATGCAGGTGTTGTACATGATGGAAATGGCAATTGAAGATGGGGCCATGAAAAATCCTGTAAACGAGTTACAGAAACAATTTGATAAGAGCAAAGAACTACTGGTTTACATTTTGTATTTTATTACAGAAGTGGCTAAATACGCAGAAACCGATGCCCGTAACAAAGCCAATAAGCACTTAAAAACAGTTGAAGATTTAAATATTAACACCAAAATTACTGGTAATAGTTTGGTGTGGGATATTTTGGAAAGCCCTTCGTTTATACGTGAGGTAGAAGCAATGCAACCCAAGCATTTGATAGATGCTAACCTGCTTAAAAAAGTATATGCCAACCTTGTAGAAACACAAGAATACAAAACGTACATTGTAGAACAAAGTAGACATAAAGGCGACGAAAAAGGTATGTTACGCTTTATTTTCTCTAACCTACTATTACCAAACGAACATTTTACATCGCACCTAGAAGAATTATTTAATAATTGGGATGATGATGCAGAGATGATGGAGCAATTGGTAAATAATTACCTAAGCAAGCCAAGTAGCTACAATTTGTCTATTTTTATTAGTGATGATAAATGGCAATTTGCCAAAACATTATTGACAAGTACCTTCAATAAACGGCAATTTTTACTAGATACCATTAAGCCAAAGTTGCAAAACTGGGATGCAGATCGTATCGCATCGCTAGATATGGTGTTAATGCAAATGGGGCTTTGCGAGTTAATGTATTTTGAAACCATACCCACCAAAGTATCTATCAATGAGTATATTGACCTTGCAAAAGATTATAGTACAGAGCAAAGTGGGCATTTTGTAAATGGTATTTTAGACAATATTCATAAAGAATTAGTAGCCGAAGGCAAGATTAATAAGATTGATTTTAGGCAGCGTAAGTAGGAATTGTGATTCGAATAAAGCCGAGGGATTTTAGTAAAGTAAAAACTATATACATGAAGCAATTATTAGTTGTATTGGCAGTTATCGTTACTGCAACTATATCTTGTAAAGATGAGTTGAAAGAAATTAAGAAAGCTGAAATGGCTGTGCTTAACGATTCGGCTAATTTTACGACTGTTAAATGGTTAGATACAGTTGTAAACTTTGGTACAGCTAAGCTTGGCGAAAAAATTCAGATTAAGTTTCGCTGCCAAAATACAGGCAACAAGCCGCTGATTATTGTAAATGCTCGCCCCGGTTGCGGCTGCACAGTGGCAGATTATACCAAACAACCTATTGCGCCCGGTGCAGAAGGTTTAGTAACAGCCGAATTTGATACCCAAAAAGCACATGGTACAGAAGTAACTAAATATATTATAGTAACCACTAATACGTTGATTGCTGATATCAACTTGATGTTTAAAGGCGAAATTATTGGTGGCGAAAGCAACGATAAAATAGCTATTCCACACGAAATCCCTAAAAAGAGCTAACATTTTTATATAATAAAACACAAACAACATGTCTATTCTTAACGCAATTATTTTAATGGGTAACCCACAAGCAGGTGGTGGTGCTGGTACCATACAGTTAGTAATGATGGGTGGTATTGTATTGGTTTTCTGGTTATTTATGATTCGCCCACAAGCAAAAAAAGCAAAAGAACAAAAGAAATTTATTGAAGATTTGCAAAAAGGTGCCAAAATTGTAACTATTGCTGGCATTCACGCAACTGTAAATAAAGTAAATGAAGATGGTACTTTACAAATAGAAGTAAACCCAGGTAGTTACTTGAAAATAGAAAAAAGCGCTATCAGCATGGAATGGACAGCCGGTGTAAACAAACCTGCTGCCGCTGCTGAAACAAAATAATCATTTCAATTGATTGATAATTATTCCCAAATTTCTATATAGAGGTTTGGGAATTTTTTTTGAAACACAGCGCAAAGGAGCAAAGAAGTCAATGGTCAATGGTCAATGGTCAATGGTCAATGGTCAATGGTCAATAAATTTTTGAATTGAACAATATACATTAATGCAGTTACTTTTGAGTTTATAAGAACCAAGAACCAAGAACCAAGAACCAAGAACCAGAAACCAGAAACCAAGAACATGAAAA
>JAAFHG010000120.1 GCA_013297585.1 Chitinophagales bacterium | reverse complement strand
TAAAAAAAATTGTTTACTTAGAACATAAACTAGATTGAAATACCTAAAATTATTATATAAGATGAAAAAAACAGTTGCTCAAATTTTCGTACTTATTGGCTTATGTCAGTTGTCATTATTTACTAAAGCACAAGGTGACCATGATTTATGGTTGAAAAAAGTAACCCCTGTATCAGTAAATGTTGTGGCAGCCAAAAAAGGTGCATTCGTAAATGTAGCCATACAGGAGTTACAACAAAACTGGGCTGGTAAAGCAAATGCAACGGTAACGCTCTTGGTAAAGCCAGATGTTGCAGTTAAAGATGATGGCTTTAAACTCACTGCAAATAGCATTCAAGCCAATAACGACATGGGCATTTTATATGGTGCGTACGAACTATTGCGTCGTCAACAAACGGGGCAGTTGGTGAATAATGGCGAAATAGTCAATCCTTCTTATCAGCAGCGAATTTTAAACCATTGGGATAATTTAGATGGCAGTATTGAACGTGGTTATGCAGGAAATTCAATTTTTTGGAAAGGTGATAAAAACACAACCATTACAGATAACGATAAAAAACTGTGGCTAGAATATGCTAGGGCAAATGCCTCTATTGGCGTTAATGGTAGCGTATTAAATAATGTTAATGCTTCGCCACAAATACTCAGTGCAGATAATTTGCAACGCTTAAAAGCCATTGCAGATGTGTTGCGTACGTATGGTATAAAATCCTATTTGTCTGTCAATTTTTCTTCACCAGTTCGGTTAGGTGGCTTAAAAACCTCTGATCCTTTAGATGCAAATGTGATTGAATGGTGGAAAACTAAAACCAAAGAAATTTATGCTTTAGTACCAGATTTTGGTGGCTTTTTAGTAAAGGCCAATAGTGAAGGACAACCTGGCCCACAAGATTTTGGTCGTACACATGCTGATGGCGCTAATATGTTAGCCGATATCGTAAAACCTTACAATGGGCTGGTAATGTGGCGTGCTTTTGTGTACAATCCTAACGATAAAGACCGAGCAAAACAAGCCTATAACGAGTTTTTACCACTTGATGGAAAGTTTAGAGATAATGTAATTGTGCAAGTTAAAAATGGTCCAATTGATTTTCAGCCAAGAGAACCCTTTAGCCCATTATTTGGCGCCATGAAACAAACACCGCTAATGGCAGAAGTTCAAGTTACACAGGAATACCTTGGTCATTCAGAACAATTGGTGTTTTTATCTAGTTTGTGGGAAGAATTTTTAAAAGCAGATACCTATCAAGAAGGTAAAGGCAGCACAGTGGCACGTACTACCGATGGTAGCATTTACAACCAAAAAAATACAGCCATTGCAGGCGTTGCAAATGTTGGGTTAGATAGTAATTGGTGTGGTCATCCATTTGCGCAAGCAAATTGGTATGCCTTTGGCAGACTAGCATGGAACAATAATTTAACCAGCGAGCAAATTGCAAATGAATGGTTGCAGCAAACATTTTCTAGCAATATTTCTGATAAAAATAATCCACTTGCGGTAAGCGAATGGCAGCGCAATTTTTTAGTTCCTGCAAAAAAAATTATGTTGGAAAGTCATGAAGCTGCGGTTAATTATTCAATGCCATTGGGCTTACACCACATTTTCGCAGGCAACCACCATTATGGGCCAGGGCCTTGGTATGCACCTAAAAACTTACGGGTAGATTGGACGCCTCCTTACTATCACCAAGCGGCTGCAAATGGTATTGGTTTTAATAGAACTAAATCTGGCACCGATGCTGCCGACCAATATCATCCAGCATTAGCAGCAACTTTAAACGATGTAAACACTTGCCCAGAAGTTTACTTGTTGTGGTTTCATCATGTTGCATGGGATTACAAAATGAGAAATGGCAAAACCTTATGGGATGAATTATGCTATAAGTATGATAGTGGTGTAAAACAGGTGCGTGAGTTTCAAAAAGATTGGGATGCTTTAGAGCGTTATGTAGATAAAAACACATTTTTAGAGGTACAACGTAAACTAAAAAGGCAGGAAAAAGATGCACAGGTTTATAAAGATGGCTGCTTATTGTACTTTCAGCAATATAGTAAAATGCCTATACCATACGAACTTGAACGACCAGTATACGACTTGAAATATTTGCTTTCTATGGATATGTTGGATGTAAATAAATAATCGTTTTCAAAACAGTAAAGAATGATGTTAAGAAATTTTAGTTTTTTTTAATAAGCTTATGTAATACAATTATTGCTTTTTCTAATTAATAAAATATATTATAAAAAAAATACTTAACTTATGAAGCTGAAGATAAACATCGTCAAACTTGCATGCTTAATGCTGTTATCATTTGCTGGTAAATCGCAAAACCCCATTATTCAATCCATTTACACTGCCGATCCTGCACCAATGGTTTATAAGGATACGCTGTACTTGTATACAGGTCACGATGAAGATAAATCATCTTGGTTTACAATGAAAGACTGGCATGTGTATGCAACTACCGATATGGTAAATTGGATAGATAAAGGTGTGGGATTATCGCTTAAAACTTTTGATTGGGCGGTAAAAGATGCTTGGGCTGGGCAATGTATTTATCGTAATGGTAAATTTTATTGGTATGTACCCATGAATGCAAAAGGCCAAGGCATGTCAATTGGTGTTGCTGTGTCTGATAAACCAACTGGGCCATTTAAAGATGCGATTGGTAAACCATTGGTACACAGTGGTAATGGCGATATTGACCCAACCGTTTTTATTGATACTGATGGGCAAGCGTATTTATACTGGGGCAATCCTTATTTAAAATATGTGAAGTTAAATGAGGATATGATTTCCTATTCTGGTGAGGTGATTACTGTACCGCTAAACAAAGAAGGCTTCAATGTACGTTATAAGGATGCCGATAAACGGCCTTCTGCTTACGAAGAAGGCCCTTGGTTATATAAGCGAAATAGTTTGTATTATTTGCTATATCCAGCAGGTGGCGTACCAGAACATTTAGCGTATTCAACAGCACTAACAGCAACTGGGCCATGGACGTACAGAGATACCATTATGACCGTTATTAAAAAAGGCGGTGCATTTACCAATCATCCTGGTTTGGTAGATTATAAGGGCAAATCGTACTTATTCTATCACAATGGTGCGTTGCCAGGTGGTGGTGGTTTTACACGTTCAGTTTGTGTAGATGAAGTGGTGTTTAATGCCGATGGTAGCATACCAAGGGTTGTACCAACGGCAGAAGCGATTACAGCACCAGTTGGCGCTATTAATCCTTTTGCAAGGGTAGAAGCAGAAACCATTGCTTGGGAGGCAGGTATTGAAACCAAAGAAGATGTTTCAACTGGTGTGTATGTAATAGATATAAGCAATGGCGATTATATTAAAGTACGTAATGTAGATTTTAAAAAAGCCCCCAAATTATTTGAAGCCAATCTGAATGCATTGTCTAGTAATGGCAGTATTGAAATTCGTGTTGATGGCATAACGGGCCCATTATTAGGAACATTAACCGTTACCAAGCAAAATGGTTGGCAGTTACAATCTACTAAAGTGAATAAAATAAAAGGTAACCACGATGTGTATTTTGTATTTAAAGGCGATGGTGACTTATTCAATTTTGATTGGTGGAAATTTCAATAAGACAGAAACTAATAAAACTTATTATAAATCGATTAAGATGAAAAGAATTTTGTTTAGTATTTTAATTTCTCCATTATTATTTTCTAGTGCAAATGCCCAAAAGGCAAAGCCTAAAGTAAAGAAATCACCTAATGTTTCGTTGCTTCTACCAATGCCTGCAATTCCAACCAAATTGCCAATAGATAGTGTTTTAATGGGTGATTGGAAGACATTTCCAGAAGTAAAGTTGGATATACCAATAGCTGCAGGTCCTTTTGAGCCAACTTGGGAATCAATTGAAAAAAATTACCCAGGCGAACCAGAATGGTTGCGTGAAGCCAAGTTTGGTATTTGGGTACATTTTGGCCCGCAAGCTGCTGGCGAAAGTGGTGATTGGTACGCTAGAAATCTCTATAAATCTGATAAAAGTGCGTATAAAAATCATCTAAAAAAATACGGTCATCCGTCAGAAGTAGGTTATAAAGAAGTGTTGCGAGATTGGAATCCTACAAAATTAGACCCAGCCAAATTAACCAAAATATACCAAGATGCAGGTGCACGATACCTAATGATACAAGGTGTTCATCACGATAATTATGATTTGTGGAACTCAAAATATCAGCCTTGGAATTCTGTTAATATAGGTCCTAAACGAGATTTAATAGGTGAGTGGGCAAAAGCATGCAAAGCAAATGGGATGCACTACGGCGTAACCTTTCATCATGAGTATAGCTGGTGGTGGTGGCAAACTGCTTTTGGTAGCGATAAAGAGGGTGCTAAAAAAGGTGTGCCTTACGATGGTAATTTAACATTGGCAGACAGTAAAGGCAAATGGTGGGAAGGTTACGACCCTCGTTTGTTATATGGTATTGACTTACGTGAATATAAAGGCGTAGATCAAAATGCGCATAAAGATTGGTCACCACCACCTGCTGGCATTTTTACTAACCATTTAGATTATGCAAAATGGTATGCTACTAAATGGGCGTTAAGAATGATGGATGTTGTAGAACACTACAATCCTGATTTTATTTATACCGATGGTACTGTGCAAGGGCCGTTTACTGGCAATGGCACTGGTACAGGCTTTAAAGCCGATGGTATGCAACGGGTAATTGCAGATTATTACAACCGCACATTAAAAAGTCGTGGTGTGGTAAACACGTTTAGCATTGTAAAGTTTCGTAAAAAAACGAATGGTACAGTAAATACCGAAGAATTTGGGTTGCCAGCCAATATTAAAACCGATCAACCTTGGATTGGTGAAGCACCAGTGGGTGACTGGTTTTATGCACCAAATTTTACTTATAATTCTGGTATGATGATTCACTATGTTGTAGAAGCTATTGCAAAAGATGGTAATGCGGCTATATCTATTGCTATTTTACCTGATGGATCATTAGATGAAGGCAGCATAAAAATGCTAAAAGAAGTAGGTGTGTGGATGCGTAGAAATGGCGAAGCAGTTTATGGTAGCCATGCTTGGGTTATTCCTGGTGAGGGCGAGCAGATTGGTGGTAAATTAAAAATGCAGCCAGGCGGCAAATTAAATAGCAAACAAGCAGATTTTAAGTTTGATGCACAAGACATCCGATTTACCGTTGGTAAAAACAACGCCTTATACGCATTTTGTATGGTAGTACCTGTTGCAAAATCTCAAATAAAAATAAAATCGCTAGGTACAGACGCTAAATATTTAAATAAGCCAATAACTAAAGTAAGCTTATTAGGTTACAACAAACAATTACAATGGAAGCAAGAAGCAGATGGGCTTGCCATTACTTACCCAGCAGACATGGTATTTGAAACATCTGTTGTTTTTAAAATTGATTAAAAGTGGGCAAAAGCGAAAGTTTATCATATTCTATGAGTGACAGCCCAATTGGCTCTTGGAAATATCAAGGTAAAATAATGACAGATCAACCAACTAACAGCTTTACCAATTATGGTGGTATTATTAATTATAAAGGCAAATCTTACTTGTTTTACCATACCGATTTATTACCAGGTGCAGGTAGTTATGGCCGCTCTAGTGCTGTGGAAGAATTTACTTACAATGCAGATGATACCATACCAGCTGTAAGTATGACGAAAGAAGGTGTAGCACTAGTAGGTACATTAAACCCTTACCAACGTACCGAAGCAGAAACTGCCGCTTGGTCGGAAAAATGTAGTATTAACCAAAATGAAAAAACGGGTGTTTTACCACCGATACACGCATTAACGGTTATATAAAAGTACGTGCTGTAGATTTTTGCAGTACCGCACCAAAGTCTTTTACAGCGGCACTTGCAGCAGGTTTAGATGGTGGTATTTTAGAAGTACATATTGATAGTTTGGCTGGTACTAAGTTGGCTGCCATTAATGTGCCTCGTACTGGTGGTTGTGATGTTTGGAAAACATTTACTGAAACAATTTCAGAATCTGTTACAGGTATTCACGACGTTTATTTTGCTTTTAAAGGTCAAAATATTACCGCTGGTCGTACGCTATTCAATTTTGATTATTGGATGTTTAAGAAGTAATAAAAATATTTTTTTTGGTTAATAAATTACAAATGATGCGTAAACATTGCTGCCTACTATTTTGCTCTATAATGCTTGTTGCTGTGAGCCAAGTATTTGCCCAAAATCCGATTATTAGAAATCAATATTCTGCCGATCCGTCGGCAAGGGTTTTTGGCGATAAAGTGTATTTATTCCCATCGCATGACATTTTTGCCAGAGAAGGTAAGGGCCGTATTGGCTGGTTTTGTATGGAAGATTATCATGTGTTTTCTTCGGCTAATCTTACCGATTGGACAGATCATGGTATAGTTGTAAGTCAAACTGCCACACCTTGGACTAAACAAGATGCTTACAGTATGTGGGCACCAGATTGTATAGAACGCAATGGCAAATATTATTTCTATTTTCCTGCTACACCAAAAGATACCGCTTTTGGTAGAGGCTTTACAGTAGGTGTAGCTATTGCCGATAAGCCCGAAGGGCCATACATACCACAAGCCACGCCTATAAAAGGTGTACGAGGTATTGACCCGAATGTGTTTACAGATAAAGATGGGCAGGCTTATTTGTATTGGTCAAACGGTAATAGTACGGGCGGCAACATTTACAGTGCCAAGCTAAAAGCCAATATGGTAGAACTTGATTCTGAAGTAAAAACCTTTGATGAATTACCTACAAAAGGGTTGAAAGAAGGGCCGTATATGTTTGAGCGAAACGGTATTTACTATCTTACATATCCTCATGTGGAAAATAAAATAGAAAGACTAGAATATGCTACTAGTAACAATCCGCTTGGGCCATTTAAGTTTACTGGCGTAATTATGGACGAATCGCCTACGGGTTGTTGGACAAACCACCACTCAATTATTCAGTTTAAAAACCAATGGTATTTTTTTTATCACCACAACGATTATTCACCAAATTTTGATAAAGCAAGATCGGTTCGTGCAGATAGTTTGGCTTTTAATACAGATGGAACGATTAAAAAAGTCATCCCTACACTTAGAGGTATTGGTGTTACGATAGCAACTAGCCAAATACAAATAGACAGATATACTAACTTAAGTGAAAAAGGTGCAGCCATTGAACCAATAGATACCGCAGACAGATTTAAAGGTTGGCAAACCAATTTTTCAGAAGTAGGCGCTTGGGCACAATACAATAGTGTAGATTTTGGTAAGAAGCCTTTAAAAACTGTATCTGTAAATGAAATGTCTCGAACAGGTGCAACATTGCAAATTCGTACTGGCAGTGTTTCAGGGCAAATTGTAGCAGAAGTAAAAATAACACCAAGTACCAATTGGAAAATTACAACTGCTACTTTAGTAAAATCACCAAATGGTATGCAGCATTTATTTGTAGTTGCAAAAGATGGTAAACAAGTTGCAGTAGATTGGGTAAAATTTGAGTAACAGTTTTTTAGCGAATAGCATTTTCTTGTTTAATTATATATAATTATATTAATATGTTTAAAACTTAAGCTTAGCTTTCTACCAATAACAACGATGATAAAATAAGCTGAAAGAATTTCAACATTAAAATTTGCCGATAAAGTAATAACTAGTTTCAAAGTGCTGTTGTTTGATACCTTCAAGACCTAAACGATTTGCTTTCAAACCCGCTTTCAAATAAATATTTTTCCTTATATAAACGCTCAATTAAAAGCCATTTTTTTAATTATGAAACATAAAATGACACGAAACTGTAAAACATCAGCCATGCTTGCTTTTGTTTTATGTGCATCTATTTTTACAAAAACGAAAGCGCAATTAGTTACTTCAACAGCTACCAATATCAATCTAGCTAAAGCTGTAATTTATGTTGATTCTACCGATGATATTTTGGTACAAAAGTCTGCTGTTTGGTTGCAACAAGACATTGAAAAGATAACTGGAAACAAACCCACAATTGTGCATCAGGTTGCCAAGCAAGTTAAAAATTTGGTAGTAATCGGCAGTCTTAAACAGTCTTCTCTTGTAAAAATGCTTGAGCAAAAAAAATGCCTACATTTGCAACCGATTGCAAGTAAATGGGAGGCTTTTCAAATTCAAACTATTACAATTGACAAGGTGCAAAGCCTTGTAATTGTTGGTAGCGATAGAAGAGGTACCGCTTATGGTGTGTTAGAATTGTCGAAACAAATAGGTGTATCGCCATGGTATTGGTGGGCAGATGTACCAACTAAAAAACAAGCTAATATTTACATAAACACAACAGCCATGCTTACCGATGCGCCAAAAGTAAAATATCGTGGTTTTTTTATAAACGATGAAGCGCCTGCATTGTCAGGCTGGAGCAAAGAAAAGTTTGGCGGATTTAATCATCAGTTTTATGAGCATGTGTTTGAATTATTACTGCGTTTAAAAGCCAATTACCTATGGCCAGCTATGTGGGGCAATGCATTTAATACCGATGATACACTTAACCCAATTAAAGCCGACGAGTATGGTATTGTAATGGGTACATCGCACCACGAGCCCATGCTAAGGGCACAGCAAGAGTGGAAAAAATTTGGTAAAGGCGCATGGGATTATACAAAAAACGATACTGTTTTGCGCAGCTTCTGGAAAAAAGGTATTGAAAATATGGGCTCGCATGAAAGCCTTGTAACAGTAGGCATGCGTGGTGATGGTGACATGCCAATGACCCAAGGCACAGCTACAGATTTACTCGAAAAAATAGTGGCAGATCAACGAAAAATTTTGGAAGAGGTTACTCAAAAACCTGCATCTGCAACACCACAATTGTGGGCTTTATACAAAGAAGTACAGGATTATTACGATAAAGGCATGCGTGTGCCAGATGATGTAACTTTATTACTATGCGATGACAATTGGGGTAATTTGCGCAAGCTGCCCAAGCTTACTGATAAACCAAGAAAAGGTGGCTATGGCATTTACTATCACTTCGATTATGTAGGCGGCCCTAGAAATTACAAATGGATTAATACTGTAAATATTGCACGTGTGTGGGAGCAAGTGCACCTCGCATACGAGCACAATGTAAAAGATATCTGGATTGTAAACGTTGGTGATATAAAGCCAATGGAATTTCCCATTTCTTTCTTTTTAGATTATGCTTGGAATCCTGAGAAAATAGGTGCAACCGATTTAAAAAAATATACAGAACAATGGAGTGCTGACCAATTTGGTAAGCAGAATGCTAAAGAGATAGCAGATGTTATTGCCAAATACAGCAAGTTTATCAGCCTACGAAAACCAGAAATGCTGGATGCGAACACTTACAGCTTTAATTACAATGAGTGGGCGAGAGTTGTAAACGCTAATAATAGCTTATTGGCAAAAGCGCAAGCAATAAATAATGCCTTGCC
>JAAFHG010000421.1 GCA_013297585.1 Chitinophagales bacterium | reverse complement strand
AGTTAAAACAAACAAATATTACCCAACCAGCTATTTTTTTACATTCTGTTATTTTAGCTGCTACTATGGATTCTAGCCTAATACCTGATATGGTTGCAGGGCATTCATTAGGTGAGTTTAGCGCATTAGTAGCTAATAAAACCTTATCGTTTGAAGATGCTTTGTCTTTAGTTTATAAGCGTGCATTAGCCATGCAAAAAGCTTGTGTGCTTAACCCAAGTACTATGGCTGCTATTTTAAATTTAGAGGATAAAGTAGTTGAAGATATTTGTAAAAACATTTCGGCTAGTGGCGAAGTAGTTGTAGCTGCTAATTATAATTGCCCCGGTCAATTAGTTATTAGTGGCAGTATCAACGGTATTAACATTGCTTGCGAACAATTAAAAGCAGCGGGTGCCAAACGTGCCTTGGTATTGCCTGTTGGTGGGGCTTTTCACTCGCCTTTAATGGAACCTGCTAAATTAGAATTAGAAGCGGCTATTAATGCTACTCATTTTAATACACCTATTTGTCCTGTTTATCAAAATGTAACGGCTTCGGCTGTATCTGACCCAAATGCCATAAAACAAAATTTAATTGCTCAATTAACAGCTCCAGTAAAATGGACTCAAACGGTGCAACAAATGACAGCAGATGGTGCTACTCATTTTACCGAAGTAGGTCCTGGTAAAGTATTACAAGGTTTAGTTAAAAAAATTAGTCCAACTGCCGAAACACAAAGTGCATAAATTAAAATGACAAATGAAGTTTAAAATTTTAAGTATAAGTTTAATAATAAGTAGTTGCATCAATGCTCAATTTTTTAGAGGCATTGGTGTGTTTGGTGCACTTACCCAATCGGCTCATTATTATAAGAATAAAGACGAATCATTAAAAGATCCAAATGTATTTGTGCCACAATATTACTATCCAAGCAGTCATATTTCTACCGAATATTTTAGTTGGGGTGCTGGTATTTTTGCTGAGTTTTTAAGAAGCGATAACTACCGTTGGCAAACCGAAATTGAATATGCCAACAAAGGTGCAAAAGAAACAGAAATTGTTGACCAGTATTTGGGTACACGCTCTGGCAGCAAGTCTGTAAACAAATACACGTATATTCAATGGAATAATTACTTAAAAATTTATTACCCTATTTTTCAATATTCGCACATGTACTTAATGCCTGGTGTACGATTAGAATATTTATTTAAAAAATCAACTCCCGTATTTAGCTCGGTAAGTAGCGATTTCCCTACCTTTTGGTTTAGTGGAAACTTAGGTTTAGGTTACGAATTTCCTTTATTTAAAAACTTTAGCGGTATTGCCGAGTATCATTGGAATCCCGATATTTTACGCCACCGCCATGCTAATACGTTTGTAAGAAATAGAACATTTGAAACAAGAGTTGGCATTATGTGGCGACCGAGAGTAAGACGCATAGATGATTGTAACGCTCCTAAATATCACGGACCTAATTATTAAAACTAAAAAATTATGGTAATGACAAAAGATGTATTGTTTTCTTTAACCAAAGGTGCTTTTGCTCCCCAAGAAGAAATGCTAGAAGTAGCACGTAAAAAAGGAAAACTATACATAGGCATCCCTAAAGAAATTGCCTTTCAAGAAACACGTGTAGCATTGGTACCCGATGCTATTGCACTATTAACCAATAACGGACATCGAGTAGTTGTAGAAGCAGGCGCTGGTAAAGCCGCTAACTTTGACGACTTGGATTACAGCGAAGCCGGTGCCGAAATTGTGTATAGCCCCAATGATGTGTATAAAGCGGATATTGTTTTTAAAATAGCACCGCCAACACTCGAAGAAATTGAACTGATGCAACCCAAACAAACCTTGTTTAGTGCCTTGCAATTAAGTGTTCAACCCGAAAATTTTTTAAAAAAATTAATTGCCAAAAAATTAAATTGCATTGCTTTTGATTTAATAATGGACGATGCGGGCATACTTCCTGTAATACGCGCTATGGGCGAAATTGCTGGTGGAGCCAGTATATTAATTGCGGCTGAGTTATTGAGTAATGTTAATAATGGTGTTGGTTCTATTTTAGGAGGCATCAGTGGTATTTCTCCTACCGAGGTGGTAATTATTGGTGCAGGAACGGTGGGTGAATTTGCCGCCCGAGCCGCTATTGGATTAGGAGCAACTGTAAAAGTATTTGATAATTCTACTTCACGTTTACGTCGTTTACAAAGTCAGTTAGGTACTCGTGTATTTACTTCAGTAATTGTACCTCGGGTTTTAGAAAAACATTTACGCACTGCCGATGTAGCCATTGGTGCCATGCGCGCTACAAAAGGTAGAACACCTTGTATTGTAACCGAACACATGGTAAGCGAAATGAAAACAGGAAGCATTATTGTTGATGTAAGTATCGATCAAGGTGGTGTGTTTGAAACATCGGAAGTAACCAATCATACCAAACCTGTGTTTCGTAAACATGGGGTTATTCATTATTGTGTGCCTAATATTCCTAGTCGTGTAGCGCGAACTGCCTCGTATGCTTTTAGTAATATTTTTGCACAAATTGTTTTAAACATGGGCGACGAAGGTGGATTTGATAGCATTGTGCGTAAAGATGCCGGATTAAGAAACGGCGTTTATATCTACAATGGCATTTTAACTAATCAATTTTTAGGAGAAGCATTTAACTTGCCATTTAAAGATATTAATTTGTTAATGGCAGCTATTTAGGGTTCACTAATAAAACGGAGACAAAAATTAAGTTTTGACTTGACAATACTATATTGATAAATATACATCCACAGCTAATAAATTATTGCTTATGACCAAGAAAGAAGCCATACAATTATTTGAAGAGAAACAAGTACGCACTATTTGGGATACAGAGCGAGAAAAATGGTTGTTTTCTATAGTAGATGTAATAGCTGTCTTAGTTGGTAGTTCTAGACCAAGAAAATATTGGAACGCTTTAAAGACAAAGCTAAAATCAGAAGGCAGTGAACTGTCCCATAAATTGGGACAGTTGAAAATGGAAGCCGAAGATGGTAAAATGAGATTAACCGATGTTGCCGATACCGAACAATTATTCAGGCTCATTCAATCTATTCCATCACCCAAAGCAGAGCCTTTTAAACTTTGGTTAGCCAAAGTAGCGAATGAGCGTTTAGATGAAATGCAAGACCCTGAGTTGAGCATTGATAGAGCAATGGAGCAATATTTGAAACTAGGTTACAGTGAAAGTTGGATTAACCAACGCTTAAAAAGTATCGAAATTCGAAAAGAACTAACTAATGAATGGAAAAACAGGGGCTTAAAAGAGGGACAACAATTTGCGACCTTAACAGATATAATTACCAAAGCTTGGGCTGGTAAAACGACCAAAGAATACAAGGTGTTTAAAGGTTTAAAAAAAGAAAACCTTCGCGATAATATGACTAATACCGAGTT
>JAAFHG010000329.1 GCA_013297585.1 Chitinophagales bacterium | reverse complement strand
TTAGCCAATGTATCTAAACCGCCATTTTCAGACGCAGCATGTTTATTTGAAACTAGTACAAAAAAAGCTTCGTAGCGTTTATTATCGCTTTGATAATGAGATGTAAAACGCAAATTGTTGTGACTAGCATTTTGCAAACGATACAAGCCTGGTGCATTGCTAAAACGATACTCAAATGAGAAGTTGAATTTGCTTTTTCTGTTTTGCGTATGAATGAAATTGATGAGTTGTTCTGCTTTGCTTCCAAGCATATAGCCAAGTTCGGTATAAGGTCTTGTCGTTTGAAAAAACTTGGTATTTTCTACTGTAAACTTATAGGTATCAAATTGATGAAAACCAGCATCCCAACCTGGTTTTAATATAGGGCTAAACAATAGCGATTTTGATGCTGAACCTAAATTACTAATACTGTTATTGGTAAAAGGTATGTGAAAGCGACTGTAAAAATTATTGATAGATGAATCTAAAGTTTGTGTTCTTGTAGAATCGTAATAGCGGTAGTAAATGGTAATAGAATCAGCAAATCTATCTCTACGTTGTAGCGAATCTTGACCTTGTGTTTTTTTAGGTAATGGCCTGCCTTGGCTATCGTATTGCTGAGCGCTAGGGTCTACACCATTGCTATATTGTGTGGTAAGCGTTCTAGTTTGTGCAGTAATAATTTGCGCAGCAAACAAAATTAAACCCAACAAAATCAGTCTGTTTCCTTTCAATAACATGCTGCAAAGTAACAAGAATGCAAGCAAAAGAAAGGTGTTGACTAGGCAATAGTGAGTAGTGAGTAGTGAATAGTTAGTTAAATTAGTTTATTGATCATTAGATATGCACCACTCACCATTCAATTCTATAGTTGACTAATCAATTCTTTGAACAACAAAGTCAATTTAGGTTCTGCTTCTTTAGCTGCTTGCAATACTTCTTCATGGGTAATTGTATTTTCTTCTTCTCTAATGCCCAAATCAGTAATAACACTCATGGCAAATACTTGCATACCACAATGCACCGCTGCAATGGTTTCTTGTACCGTACTCATACCAACTGCGTGACCGCCAATGGCTTTAATTAGTTGATATTCAGCTCTTGTTTCAAAAGTAGGGCCTGTAACACCTGTATACACACCTTGAAATACTTTAATATTATTTGCGCTAGCAATAGCCAACACTTTATTAATTAATGCTTTACTATAAGGTTCACTCATATCAGGAAAACGTGGTCCTAAGCTGTCATCATTTGGTCCAAGCAATGGATTAGTTTGAAAAAAACTAATATGATCGTTAATAATCATTAAATCACCTACATTAAAATCAGGATGTACACCACCTGCTGCATTAGAAAGTAGCAAAGTATCTACACCTAGCAACTTCATTACACGTACTGGGTAAGTAACTTGTGAAGGATTATAGCCTTCATAAAAGTGAAAGCGGCCGCTCATTACCAGTACTTTTTTACCACTTAATTCACCCAAAATTAACTTGCCACCATGACCTTGCACAGTGCTCACGGGAAAATGTGGTATATCGCTATAAGCAATTTCTTTTTCTGTAGTTATTTCTTTTGAAAAATTACCAAGCCCGCTGCCTAAAATGATGCCAATATTGGCTTCGCTGGTAAACTGAGATTTAATGTAACTAACTGTTTCTTGTAATTGCTGTAATAATAAACTCATACGTAATTGTTTAATCTTTCAAATATAGTGTTCGTATGCATTGCACTTATGCTCATAACAAATTAATCTGTGAAAATTGAATAACCAGAATCATTTTAATCATTCCAATCATTTAACCAGTGGTAAAATATGAGCATAAAAAAAGACCGTGTACAAACACGGCCTACTTGATAAAATGTATTATAGAGTATTACTACTATGCGATACGTTTTACATTAACGGCATTTAAACCTTTACGGCCTTCTTGCACGTCAAATTGTACTTTGTCATTAGCTTCGATTTGATCAACCAAACCGTTAGCATGTACAAAAGTTTCTTTGTTTGAATCATCATGCTTGATGAAACCAAATCCTTTTTCTTCGTTGAAGAACTTTACAGTTCCTGTGATTTTTGTGTCCATTGTAAAATTGTAAATTGTTATTAAGAGCGCAAATGTAAGCGTTAAAAACCTAGCAGCCTAATTAAAAATTTGGATAGCAACACAGATGACACAGATTTAGCAGATTAAAAGAGATTTTTCTCAGTTTGTTAACATAAGCATGTTCAATACTTAGAATCAATTTTCTGACTATATTTATGTCATACACTTGATAATAAGAAAATCAGTGAAAATCATTTCAATCCGTGTCATCAGTGTTCCTATCAACATTACACAATACCCAATTTATCCAACACAACCTTTGCCATTTTAAAGAAAGCTTCGTGGCTATAGCCTGCAATGTGCGGTGTTACTATTACATTGGTTTGTGCTAGTAACCATTGTAATTGCTCGTTTTCTTTATCGTTGTAACTGCTTAGTTTTTCATTTTCTAATACATCTAATGCGGCGGCTTTTACCTTGCCATTTTTCAAAGCATTAATTAACGCATCGGTATCAGTTACTTTTCCACGACAGGCTGTTAAAAAGTATGGTTTCTTTTTAAATGAATTGAAAAAAGCATCATTTGCAATGTGGTGCGTTTCTGGTGTTAATGGTAAATGCATACTTACCACATCGGCGTGTTCAAAAATTTCTTCTAAAGTGGCTTCTTTTACATAGCTATTGCTAAAGCCTGTTTTGTATTTATCGTGTGCCAAAACGGTTACTTCAAATGGGGCTAATAGTTTGGTGAATTGGCTACCTGTATTGCCATAACCAATAATGCCTACGGTTCTATTAAGCAATTCATCTGCACGGTTTTCATCACGAATCCAAAGGCCTTGTTTTACTTCTTCATGGCTGCTATTTATCTTGTTCATTAGGCTCAACAAAAAGCCCAAATTATGTTCAGCCACAGCATTTCTATTGCCTTCAGGGCTGCTTACACAAGTAATACCTTTAGCTTCTGCATACGGCACATCTATTAGCTCCATACCGCTGCCAAGTCTGCCAATCCATTTAATGTTGGGTGCTTTATCAAGCATTGGTGCATCTATTTTTAGTCTGGTAGTAATAATTAAGCCCGTCATATCACCAATTAACTCGCCTAATTCTGCGTAAGTAATGGCTGGCAAATACGTCACTTCGTAGCCATTTTTCTCTAAAGTTTCTTGTAAATAAGGATGCACTTTGGCTGTAATGATTGCTTTCATGATGTATGATTAAATGATTTAAATGACTATAAATGATTTTTGATTTTTGATTTAGAATGATTGAACTAAACTGAATGATTATAGAATTTTTTTGTTACCAGCATTCGTTTTTCAATTAAACATCGTTGCTCGCACACTTAGACTTTCTGTTCTTTTATAATCATAACTGGTAGATGAAAAAATCTGCGTCAATCTTTTATATCAGCGTCATCCGTGTTCCTATCAATTCGCACACCTGTATTCATTTTAAACGTTAGTGCTGCAAATTTTTCTATACTTATTTGCTCGGCACGTTGGTTAAAAAATGGGTCTTGCAATACTTCAGCGGTAAACAAACCTTTCACCGCATTACGCAACATTTTTCTACGTTGGTTAAATGCCATTTTTACCAGCAGTATAAATTCTTTTTGGCTTTTTACGGTTAAGGTTTCTGTCTTACGGGTTAAGCGTATCATACCACTCATTACTTTAGGTGGTGGGTTAAAACTCTCTGGTGGCACATCAAACAGGTATTCTACATTGTAAAATGCTTGTATTAAAATACTGATGATGCCATACACTTTACTGCCCTCTTTGGCGGCCACACGCATAGCCACTTCTTTTTGAAACATGCCAATTACCACAGGCACTTGGTCCTTCCAATCGAGTATTTTAAAGAGAATTTGCGAAGAAATATTGTATGGAAAATTGCCTATTACGGTAAATGTATCGTCGAATGGTGCGCTGATATTTAAAAAATCAGCATTAATAATTTTACCGGCAATGGCAGGGTAGGTTTTATGTAGATACACCACTTTTTCATCATCCAATTCTACGGCCTTAAAGTTGATATTTTCAAGCAGCAACAGATATTTGGTTAATGCGCCTGCACCAGGTCCAACTTCTACCAAGTTAGTAAAAGGGTGTTGCTGCAAGGCTACTACTATTTGCTTACAAATGTTTTCGTCCTTTAAAAAATGTTGCCCGAGTGATTTTTTGAGTGTGTATTGCATTGGGGCAAAAGTAGGTGCAGATTTAGGATTTATGAATTTAGATTTGCTATTATCCTGAATATTAAAAGTAAAAAGAACTATGCTATAAGCAACAAATAATTATATTCAATAAAATTAACGCATGAAATATCTTAAATTAAAAGAAATAATAATATAAATTACAATACACTATACTATTAGATGGTTTGTTCTGGTCATAAAAAAACCTCTAACAAACTAATGTTAGAGGTTATAATAAATATGGCAACTACCTACTCTCCCGGCGTAATGCGAGTACCATCGGCCATGGGGGACTTAACTTCTCTGTTCGGAA
>JAAFHG010000228.1 GCA_013297585.1 Chitinophagales bacterium | reverse complement strand
TGGGTGTCTGTATTTTATTTGGCCATATTTTTTGTATTGCCATTAATTAAATACAACGGTATGCCCTTTTTTATGCTCAATTTTCCAGAGGGCAAGTTTATAGTATTTGGCAATATCTTCTGGCCGCAAGACTTTTTCATTTTTGCGGTATCGATGATTACGTTCATTGTGTTTGTTGCCTTGTTTACAGTAATTTATGGTAGGCTGTTTTGTGGTTGGGTGTGCCCACAAACGGTGTTTATGGAAATGGTGTTTAGAAAAATAGAGTGGTGGATAGAAGGCTCTGGTGCGCAGCAACGTAAAATGGGTGAAACCAAACTTACTACCGAGCAACGCATTAGAAAATTGATAAAACATGGTGTGTTTTTAGCCCTCTCTTTTTTAATTGCCAATACCTTTTTAGCGTATGTTCTAGGTCTTGATGGGTTATTGAAAATTATTAAAGAACCAATAGGAGAGCATACGGTTTTACTAACTGGCTTATTGTTTTTTACATTTTTATTCTACGCGGTTTTTGCTTTTGTACGTGATATAATTTGTACCACAGTTTGCCCGTATGGTCGCTTGCAAAGCGTATTGTTTGATAAAGACACCATGCAAATTGCTTATGATTACAAACGTGGCGAACCAAGGGGTAAGCATGCTAAACATACAGAAGCCGCAACTGGCGATTGTATAGATTGCCACAAGTGTGTGCAAGTGTGCCCTACAGGTATTGATATCCGTGACGGTGTACAAATGGAATGTGTAGGCTGTACAGCTTGTATTGATGTTTGTAACGAAGTGATGTTGAAGATAAATAAGCCCAAAGGTTTAATAAGATATGCATCGGAAAATGAAATAGCTAAAGGCAATAAGTTTCATTTTAATGGTAGAATGAAAGCCTATTCTGTATTGCTTGTTATTTTATTAATTGTAACCACAGTGCTGGTTTTTACTAGAAGAAGTGTAGATACGCATATTACAAGAGTGCGTGGGCAGTTGTATCAAGAAGTAGGAAAAGATACTTTGGGTAATTTGTTTAATGCTATTGTGCTGAATAAAACCAACAAGCCATTTGCAGTAACCATGAAGCTAGAAAATATACCTGGCACGGTAAGCTTAGTAAGTATAAAAGATGCACACATGAAGCCAGAAGCGGTAAATGAGGTGACGTTTTTTATTCGTGTAAGTAAGCAACATATACACGAACGCAGTACCGATATTAAAGTGGGTATTTATAAAGATGGGCAGAAAATACAAACGGTTAAAACAGTGTTTCTAGGGCCGTTTTTGTAAGCAAATAAAGCATCATTAAAATCATTCAAATCACAATCTCATTATCATCATTTAAACCACAAATAATTATGAACTGGGGATACAAAATACTAATCGGCTTTTCAACTTTTGTGGTAGGTATGTTGTGTATGGTAGGCGTAGCCATGAAGCAAAGCAACGAAATGATGGACGAGAATTACTACGAAAAAGAATTGAAGTTTCAAGATAAAATTGATGCCTCAAAAAATCTATTTGCGGTAGCAGAAAAACTAAGTATTACTGATAGTGTTAATATTGTAGTGCTACAATTGCCAGCAGCCACAGTAGCTAGTAATACAGTAGGCACTATTGAATGTATACGCACAGCCGAACAAAAAAGAGATGTAAAACTCAAGATTAGTTTAGATGACCATGGTAGGCAACTATTGCCTAAGGCCTTGTTTGTAAATGGTACTTATCAGCTTCGTTTAGATTGGACAACTAACGGCACCACTTATTTTCATTCTCAACCATTAATTATTACCAAGTAATATGCTAGCAATTGCATTCATAGGTTTAAGTATTGGCTTCTTGGGTAGCTTTCACTGCGTAGGCATGTGTGGGCCTATTGCATTGTCTTTGCCTATTATGCACCACCTAAAAGCTAAGCGGTTATTGCTAATACTGTTGTACAATCTTGGTAGAGCCACCACTTATGCAACACTTGGCGCATTGGTAGGCGCAGTCAGCAACCGTTTTTTTTTAACAGGTTATCAGCAAGTGTTGTCTATAGTACTTGGATGTTTAATTTTAGTGGTGTTGCTTGCTGGTAGGTTTATTAACCTAGAAGCCACTGTTTTTAAAGGCTTTCACTTGCGTGTACAGGCTTGGCTAGCTAAATATTTACATGGGCAAAAAAGCACCGCACACTTTTATTTAATTGGCATTGTTAATGGTTTGCTGCCTTGTGGCTTAGTGTATATGGGTGTGGCGGCTGCTGCTGCAACAGGCACAGTAGCTAATGCTGCTTGGCTAATGTTTGCCTTTGGGCTTGGTACTTTGCCACTCATGTTTAGCTTAATGATAGTAGGCCGTGCCATACCTGTAACGGTAAAGCAACAACTACGTAAAGCCTTGCCTTACTGTGTAGGCTTAATGGCTTGCTTACTAATACTACGTGGTATGAACTTAGGTATACCATTTGTAAGCCCAATAATGAATCATGCGGCTAGTGGGGCTATTAGTTGCCATTGATGAATATGTGTTGCTTCAGTTAATAATTGTAAGCTATTTGCCTTTGGCACAGTTATAGAACTATTGGTGTAAACATAATATCATGAAAAAAATAGTATCGTTAGTAATTATTGCAATGGCTTTGGTAATTACTACAAATGCACAAATACGTAAGGTACCTGCCACTGTTACCGATGCTTTTAAAGTGCAATTTGCTGCCGCATCGCAAGTAGAATGGAAAGACAGAATTACCAACTTTGAAGCAAGCTTTAAGTTAAAAAATATCAATCATACTGCTAAGTTTACCAAAGAAGGTACGATGATTGAAACCACTGGCGAACTAGATTTTGTGCAATTGTCAACTAGTGTAAAGGACGGTTTTAATAAGAGTAAATTCGCTGATTGGGAAGTAAAAGCAGTAATTACTTTTCAAGAAACTGATAAACCTTTTTATTACAGAATCATGGTAAAGAAGAACGATATTACTAAGCGCTATTTATACTTTAACAAAAGCGGCAAATTGGTAAAAGACACAGTAACGCTGTAATAAATCGTTAATAAAAAATACAAGCTACGCACATTATTGTGGGTAGCTTTTTTATTAGCTAACCGTTAATCATATTTGATTGGTAAATGTGGTATTTTCGGCGATATTTATTTTTTAACCACAGAGTTAAATGAGTATTTCACAGAGTTAAAAGAGTAGATAATGGTTTGGCACAGAGTATTTGGTTGATATTATTTAAATAAAAGCTGTCCCGCAAATCGCACTGATTTGCGCAGATAGAAACTAAAGTTTTTTATTATAATCTGCGTTTATCGGCGGTATCTGTGGGATGAAAATATTTAGATGTTACACAAAAGCTCAAGACATTCTATGATAAACTCTTTTACTCTGTGGTTACATAAACCCCAAGCTGATAACATAAAAATCTATTGTACAATGACAAAAAAGCTACTATTCCTTTCGTTTCTCACCATTCAGTTTTCATCTTTCACTTTTGCCCAAAGCGATCGCTGGCAACAACGAATTAAGTACAATATAGATGTAAAAATGGATGTGGTAACCAACAGATTTGCTGGTACTGAAAAACTTGAATACACCAACAACTCGCCGGATACGTTGAATCGTATTTTTTTGCATTTGTATTGGAATGCTTTTCAACCAAATAGCAGCATGGATGTACGTAGCCGTGAATTGGGTAAAAACTTAATGGGTAAAAGTAGGTCGGGTGAAGATGTGTACGATTGGGATGCTCGTGTAAAAGATAGAATTAGCAAATTAACCGATGCAGAAATAGGCTATCAACGTGTAAAAAGCCTTAAAATAAATGGTGTAGCGCAAGAGCTAGTAGCGCATGAAACGATACTAGAAGTAAAGTTGAGCAAAGCTATTTTGCCAAAATCTAAGACATTAATAGACGTAACTTTTGAAGCGCAAGTACCATTGCAAGTGCGCAGAAGTGGTCGTGATAATGCAGAAGGTGTGCGTTACAGCATGAGCCAATGGTATCCTAAAATGGTTGAGTACGACTACCAAGGCTGGAACGCTAATCCATATATTGCTCGTGAGTTTTATGGTGTATGGGGTGATTATGATGTAACCATTAACATAGATAAAACTTACATGATAGCTGCTACTGGTGTATTGCAAAATGCCAGTGCCATTGGTTATGGCTTTGAAGCAGCAGGTGTAAAAGTACCAGCACCAACTGGTAGTACATTAACTTGGAATTTTAAAGGTGAAAATATTCACGATTTTGTGTGGGCTGCCGATCCTCAGTTTAAGCATTTAAGCAAAAAAGTAAGATCAGACTTAACCTTACACGTATTTTATAAAGCCAAAGATTTAGTGGCTGATAGTGCTTGGAACAATGTGTTGTGGGCGGCAGAAAAAGTATTGCCATTTATAGAGAAGAAATTTGGTAAATATCCTTACCCTCAATACTCATTTATACAAGGCGGTGATGGTGGTATGGAATACGCAATGGCTACTTTACTAAAAGGGCCAAGCCTTGGTACCGTTTTTCATGAGTGGATGCACAGTTGGTATCAACAAATTTTAGGCACCAACGAAAGTTTGTTTTCGTGGATGGATGAAGGCTTTACAAGTTTTGCTGAAAGCGAAGTTTCTGATTATTATTACGCAACTTGGGCAGCGCAATCACCTTATTTAAGTGCTGGCGCAAAAGCTGGTGTGGCTCGCATTGTAGAGCGTAGTAAAACACAGTTGCCACTAATACAAGCACCAAGTTACCAAGGTTATTTTGGCCTAGCCAAAAGCCCTTACGAAGAACCTATGAGTACCCACGCCGACCATTATAATACTAATTATGCGTATAGTACTGATGCTTATAGTAAAGGCGCTACCTTTTTAGCACAGCTTGGTTACATAGTTGGTGATAGTGTTAGAGACAAAATTTTATTGGCTTATTACAACGAGTGGAAATTTAAACACCCAAATGCCAATGATTTTATTCGTGTGGCTGAAAAAGTGAGCGGTATACAATTGCAGTGGTACAAAGAATACTGGATTAATAGTATTAAAACCATTGACTACGCTGTAGGTAATATTGATTTGGTAGATGGTAAAACCTCTATCATTTTAAAGCGTGTAGGTAAAATGCCTATGCCAATAGATGTAGTGCTAACCTTTAAAGATGGTAGCCAAGAGTTGCATTATATACCAAGCAGTTTAATGTTTGGCGAAAAAACGCCAGAAAATGCATTACCAAGAACCCTACATGCAGAATGGAAATGGACACATCCTGACTATAGTTTTACCACTAGCAGAAGTATTAAAGACTTAAAAAGTATAGAAATAGATCCAACGCAGCGCTTGGCAGATATTAATAAAACCAACAACAAATTGGTAGTGCCAGAGTAGATTATTGCAAATTTAAATTATAATATATAAAAGTCTCAGTTGTAATAGCTGAGACTTTTTGTTTAACAAATTTGTTGCGGCTGATTAGGTTCGGTAGCGTATGACTTTCACTTATATCCTACAACTAATTGCAGTTCTTTATATATATAAAATATTTTAAATGTAATGCTATTTTATACTTTAGGCATTAAGTTTTGGTTGCAGTTATTTGATTTCGACTAATGGTATATGTAATATTTATATAAAAGTAAAACTATTTAATCTTAGTAAAGGTGAAAAGCTATCTGTAGCGAAACTGCATTTTCTTTTTTTATCAGATTAGATTGCTACCTATTTCTACAAATTATAATTAGTGTCATCTTTTACTAGCAATAAATAAAAACAAAAAAGGCCACCTTTCGATGACCTTTTGGTTGGGTTACCAGGATTCGAACCTAGACAGACAGAACCAAAAACTGTAGTGCTACCATTACACAATAACCCAATCCGTATGTGATTATTTCTAATCGGGTTGCAAAAATAAGGGTGTCATTATCATGTTCCAAAAAAAAATGCGCTATTCTAAAATTTTTTTTGAAAGAAGCGCACTTATTTCCACCGCTTTATTCATTATCATCAAGTGTTCGCCTTTCGTTAGTTGCATATCTACTTTTCTTGTTAACCAAAAAGGCAACACTTTATCGCTTGTACCATGAATATGATAGACATTCTTTGGAATTACTTTGTTTTTCCAGTTTAAAATGGCATAAATAGCCCATTTGTAAAAGTCCACTTTTGCATCGCTTACAATTGCTTTTACAGCAGCTTTCTCTTCAGCTGTTTTAGCACCCATAAACCAATAGATACCAAGCTTGGTAGTTGTAAATACGTTGTCAGGCATCCATCTGTAAATAGGAAAGTAAATGCCTATTTTAAGCCAAAAAGGAAATTCTCTAGTGGTTTTATTACTCGAAATAATAATCACCCTAGCGCTGCTATCAGCTTTCGCTATTTCTGTTGCTAGCATACCACCAAAAGATAAGCCTACAATTGTAGGTGC
>JAAFHG010000317.1 GCA_013297585.1 Chitinophagales bacterium | reverse complement strand
TCAAAAATAATTACGCGCTGTAGCAAAACGTATATTTGTTTTCATGGCAAATAGCTTAAAAAAGAAAGTTCCACCACCGCCTAGCCCTGAGGTATTAACTGAGGATAAAGAGGTAGACGTGACCGTTGTAGAAGTGGTGAAGGACGAACGTACCACCAAAATTGCAGGCGCTATGAGCCTGTTGTTTGCAATATTCCTGTTTATTGCTTTAACATCGTACTTATTTACATGGCAAGAAGATCAAGATAAAGTACACCAATTTGGCATTAAAATATTTGCCACTAACGATGTGCGGGTGCATAATTTATTGGGTGTATTAGGTGCTTATGTAGCGCATATTTTTGTTTACAAAGGCTTTGGTGTTGCATCGTATTTGTTTTGTACTTTCTTTTTTGTACTAGGCATTAATTTACTGTTTGGCAAAAAGATTTTTAGTCTTATTCGCAACTTGCGCTATGTAACCATAGGCTTGGTAGTGCTAAGCATGGCTTTTACATTTATTGCTGGCGTAAGCGACTTTAGTTGGGGCGGTGCTGTGGGCGAATTGTTGAATAATTGGTTTGTAAAATGGATTGGTAATGTAGGCACAGGCGCATTGCTGGCGGTAACGGTGTTTAGCTATGTTATTTGGCGATTTAACCCAACGTTTAAGTGGCCTGAGAAAAAAATAGTAACCGCAGATTTGAATGATATAAATGATGGCCATGATGTGATTGAAGCGAATGATGATGATTTAGAGGAAGCTATTGATGCGCCTGAAGAACAAATATTGCCTATTAGTCAGAATAAATTGAAGGAAGGCGCAACTGGTAAAACAGTGGTAACGCCTAAAGAAGAAGCCTTAAAACACGACCCACTGACTGAATTTGGTGTAACTGAAAAAGAGATTGTAGAAGAACCGCCAATAGAAGAAGAAAAAGGTAAATTATTTATAGTCGAAGAGCCTAAAAAGAAGAAAGAAAAGGCCATAGATACTATGGTGGATTTACCGCTAGAAATAGCACCTGTGGCACATGAAGGTGTAACTGTAATAATGCCAAAATCAGTTGCTGATGAAATACCATTTGATGAAGACGAATTGGATGAAGAAGCATTAGACGAACTAGACGAAGAACCAATTGTAGAAGCTAGAAAGCCTTTAAAGATTGAGTTTGATGATGAAATAGATATTGAACTTGAATTGCAGGATATGGTTGATGATGAGGAAGAAACCATTGACCGTCGACCGTCGACTGTCGACCACTTTGGTATTGATACATTGTTTGATCCTACACTGGAATTAAAGGATTACAAGTATCCATCGATAGATTTATTGGAAACACATGGCAGTGAAAAAATTGTTCACGACCCCAACGAGCTAGAAACTAATAAAAACCAAATTATTGCCACACTTAAAAACTACGATATTGCCATACAGCGTATTGCAGCTACAGTAGGGCCTACAGTTACGTTGTACGAAATTGTACCTGCACCTGGTGTAAGAATTAGCCGTATTAAAAACCTAGAAGACGATATTGCATTGAGCTTGGCGGCTTTGGGTATTCGTATTATTGCGCCAATACCGGGTAAAGGAACTATTGGTATAGAAGTACCAAATGTCCGAAAAACTGTGGTAAGCATGAAGACTTTATTGGCTTCAGAAAAGTTTACGAATAGTGCCTTTTCATTACCAATAGCTATTGGTAAAAAAATTGATAATGAAAACTTTATAGTAGACCTGGCCACTATGCCGCACTTACTAATGGCAGGTGCTACCGGTCAGGGTAAGTCGGTGGGGCTAAATGCGATATTGGTATCTTTGCTATATAAAAAACACCCAGCGCATTTAAAATTTGTATTGGTAGATCCTAAGAAAGTAGAGTTGAGCATTTACAAAGTGATAGAAAAACATTTTTTAGCAAAACTGCCAGGTGAAGAAGAAAGTATTATTACAGATACAAAAAAAGTAGTACATACTTTGAATGCCCTGTGTATAGAGATGGATAACCGCTACGATTTGCTAAAAGAAGCTGGTTGCAGAAACATAAAAGAATACAATGAGAAGTTTAATAATCGCAAACTAAACCCACAAAAAGGGCACCAGTTTTTACCATTTATAGTGTTGGTAGTAGATGAATTTGCTGATTTGATTATGACCGCTGGTAAAGAAGTTGAAATGCCAATTGCACGTTTGGCACAGCTTGCAAGGGCTATTGGTATTCACTTAATTATTGCTACACAAAGGCCTTCGGTAAATATTATTACAGGTACTATTAAGGCGAATTTTCCTGCTCGTATTGCGTTTAAAGTATCTAGTAAAATAGATAGTAGAACTATTTTAGATGCTGGTGGTGCCGAGCAATTAATAGGCAAAGGTGACATGCTAATAAGCTACAATGGTGATATTACACGTTTGCAATGTGCTTTTGTAGATACACCAGAGGTAGACAAAATTGTAGAGTTTATTGGTGATCAACGTGGCTATCCTGATGCATTTTTATTACCTGAATACACTGATGAAAAAGAAGAAGGTGGTGGTAAAGGCTTTGATTCTGCCGATAGAGACCCATTGTTTAATGATGCTGCAAAGTTGATTGTACAAAACCAAGTTGGCTCCACATCTTTAATACAGCGTAGAATGAAATTGGGTTACAATAGGGCTGGCAGATTGATGGACCAATTAGAAGCAGCAGGTATTGTAGGCGCTAACGCTGGTAGTAAGGCGAGAGAAGTGTTGTTTAAAAGCGAGACAGAATTACAAGAATATTTAGACTCTATGGGATAAGTATCAATTATCCCATAGAATCTATTTTGTACTATTATTTATGATTGTTTATCATTTGCTCGCCAATGTAGCTGCCATAACTAGTAATACAAAATGAGGCCACTAAAATTAATAATCCAATGATTAAAATAAGGTTGGTAGCAGGTTTTACTTGTTTCCATTCTTTTAATAATAAGCCAACTATATAGCTGAAAAATATCAGCATAGACATGTGTAAAACCCAACTGGCAAATTGAAAATTGCCCATTTTTACATGTCCTAAACCATAAAAAAAGAATTGAAGGCTCCAAAGTAAACCTGCCGATGCTGCTAAAAACCAATTGCGAAGTAAAAATTTATTGGTTGCTGTATTCGTTGGTAAAAACTCTTTTAAGGTTCGGCCTTTAATACCTGCAATTACAAACCAAACAAGGTTTACAAAAAAGCAGCCGCTAGTTGAAACAATCATTTTAGCATTACCTTGAAAATTGCCAGCGCCATTGTTTGCAGCCATATCAGCAATTGGTTGGCCATATTCTAGTGACAAGTTGAAAACGCCTGATAATACGCCTGCAACTATTGATAGTAACAACCCTAACAACATCTTAAAACCCTTACCATTATTTGATAATGCTGTTAAATCTTTCTCTTTTTTAAAGCCAGCCCAGCCACAAAAAAGCACACCTAAAATAGAAAAAATCATACCTAGAAGTACGATATTGCCACCAGGTTTTGTAAAAAAAGTATCTAACCCGCCAAAAACAAATAAAGGTAGAATGGTGCCAATTACCGCTGAAATACCAATGGCTAAAGTATAGGTTAATGAGTAGCCAATATGATTAATGGCTTTGCCAAAAGACATGCCACCAAAGCCATAAATGCCCCCTAAAATAAATGCCATCCAAAAAGGTTTTGAGGGCGCATTTACTAGTATAGAAAAAAAGTTTGGTACTGTTAACCATCCTAAAATAAGTGGAATGATTATCCATGCAAATAGGGCTTGTGCTAGCCAAAATGTACCCCAAGACCATTTTTGTAATTTGGTACTAGGTAAATAGCAACTTGCCGCTGAAACGCCGCCAATAGCGTGTAAAAATGTACCAATTATTGGGTTAGGGGTTATCATATATTATTTTATTATATAATTTATTAAGCATTAGAAAGCCTAGAACTCATCGTATGCTATTTTATCCATTTTTGCGCCAAGGGTGTTTAGCATTTCTAAGCTAGCTTTTGTCATTACCGGTGGGCCACACAAATAAAATTCTACTTCATCTATATTGGCTTTGTCTTTTAAATAATTTTTGTAAAGCACTTCGTGGATATAGCCAATCTCGCCATCCCAATTGTCATCTGCTTTAGACTCAGACAAAGCAATTTGAAACGAAAAGTTTTCAAATGTTGCAGCTAATTGTTCAAAGTAGTTAACATAGAATAGCTCAGATTTTGAGCGAGCACCATACCAAAAACTAACTTTGCGTTTGGTTTGCAATGTTTCAAAAAGGTAGGCAATGTGAGAACGTAGTGGCGCCATACCTGCACCACCACCTAAATAAATCATTTCGTTATTGGTTTGCTTTATTGCAAAGTCGCCAAAAGCTCCTGCAAGTGTAACCGTGTCATTGGGCTTTAAGCTAAATACATAAGAAGAACCTACGCCTGGAAGCACATTGCTATTGGCAGGTGGTAAAGCAATACGTACGTTAAATTTCAATAGATTATCTGTTGCAGGGTTGCTTGCCATTGAGTAATTACGTGTGGTTTCTGATGCGTTGTTTACCTCATAGTATAGTAGTTTTTGCGCTTGCCAAGTTTGCAAAAAATCAGTTGCAATGTTCAGTTGGTTAAACTGGATTTTAAATTCAGGAATTGTAATTTTTGTGTATTGCCCTGGTTTAAAATCAATTTTACTATTGCCAATAGGTTCTAAAATTAACTCCTTAATATATGTGG
>JAAFHG010000527.1 GCA_013297585.1 Chitinophagales bacterium | reverse complement strand
GTACTTTTCATTGCAACGAATAAAAATATTTTTTGTAACAGTAAAACATCTATTTGCGATGCAGCAAAAAGGCGCACTTTATCTTCTATAAAACGAAGTAATTGTTATTAATCAATTGTGTGAAATATTCACCCTTAAACAAGCTTGTTAATAATATCTGAAAACTACTTAATTTACAGCCTATTTATGACGATAAACATGCTAAGATTGAAACTTTGTTTTGGGCTTTTGCTACTATTACTTATTGCAAATAACAGTCAGGCTCAATTTAGAAAATATTCTAACGAATTTTTAAATATTGGTGCTGGTGCAAGAGGCCTTGGTATGGGTGGCTCACAAGTAGCTAGTGTAAACGATGCGACTGCTGGTTATTGGAATCCTGCGGCTTTAACCAATGTTACGCTGCATCCACAACTAAGCGTTATGCACGCTGAGTATTTTTCAGGCATAGCCAAATATGATTTTGCAGGTTTGGCTTTACCTACCAAAAATGGCAATAGAACATTAGGCATTTCTGTGCTGCGCTTTGCTGTTGATGATATACCGAACACCTTGTACTTAGTAGAGCCTGATGGTTCTATTAACTACAACAATATCTCTACTTTTTCTTCGGCTGATTATGCTTTTTTATTGAGTTACTCGCAAAAATTACGTGATGATGATGACATGAAATTGAGCGTTGGTGGCAATGCCAAAGTGATTTACCGTAAAGTGGGCAGCTTTGCACAAGCGTGGGGTTTTGGTTTTGATATAGGTATTCAAATGCAAAAAAGAAATTGGCGCTTGGCGGCTGTTTTACGAGATGCCACAACAACTTTTAATGCTTGGAGCTTTTCATTTACCGACAGGGAAAAAGAAGTATTGTACTTAACCAATAACGACATACCTGTAAAAAGTACCGAAATGACTGCGCCAAGATTAGTGCTTGGTACAGGCTATAATTTTGAGTTTAGTGACAAGTTTCACTTGCTAGCAGAAGCTAATTTAAGTTGCACATTTGATGGTAAGCGTAATACAGTGCTTAGTTCTAGCGCTGTAAGCATTGACCCAAGTATAGGCCTTGAAGCGAATTTTAATAACAATTTATTTCTGCGTGGGGGCATTTCTAATTTTCAGCAAGCCCTAAGCGATGGTGATACTACCAACCAAAAGAAGGTTTGGATTTACCAGCCAAGTGTTGGTGCAGGTTTTAGATTTGGCAATGTGGGTATCGATTATGCTTTTACCAATCTGGCAAACCAATCAAACCCTTTGTACACGCACATTTTTTCTTTAAAAATTGACTTAGTTAGAAAAGAAAAGTAAAGTTGTAACGCTCATTTTATGCGAAAAATATGTACCATCATCATACTGTTATTTGCTGCCAAACTTGTGGCACAGCCTATTAACAACGAATGGATTGACTACACTAAAACTTACTATAAGTTTAAAGTGGGCAAAACAGGTTTGTACCGAATAAGGCAAGCAGATTTACCAACGGCATTGCAAGTAACCAATGCCAATCAATTTCAATTGTGGCGCAATGGCAAGCAAGTAGTATTGTACACAAGTGTAAGCAATACAACCTTGTCAAGCAGCGATTATATTGAGTTTTGGGGCGAGAAAAACGATGGGGCTACAGATAAATATTTGTACCGTGATGCTAGCTTTCAGGTAAGTGATAAAGTGAGCCTACAAACAGATACGGCTGCTTTCTTTTTAACGGTTAACACTATTGTAGCTAATAATTTGCGCTTCGCAAATGGTACTAATGATGTAGCAAATAATACTTTGCCAGCCGATGCTTACTTCATGTACAACCACCGCATTAATTTCACAGATATTATCAATCGTGGTTATGCCGTAAATGCTGGTGAAAATGTCTACTCATCATCTTATGATATTGGCGAGTTTTGGAGCTCTCGAGAAATTCAATTGGCTTCGCCTTTAACTGTCAGTTTACCTAATTTATATGCAGCCAATGTTTCAGCAGCGGCTAGCATTACAAGTGCTTTTGCAGCCAATGCTAATAAAAATAGAAACGTTCAATTAAGCCTTAATAACACTTTATTAGTTGATCAAGCATTAAATGGCTTCACAACTGCTATTGCAAATAATACTAACGTAAGCCTAGCCGGGCTTACCAATACAACGGATAATTTTAACCTTAAAATTATTACCTCAGATGCTTTTGATAGGGTAGTTTGTGCTTACATTGATTTAAAATATCCTCGTCAATTTAATTTTGGCGGCGCTGCCAATTTTAGTTTCACATTATCGGCTTCGCCAAATGGTAATTTCTTAAATATCACCAACTTTAGTGCTGGTTCAGCCACACCTGTTTTGTACGATATAACCAACAATGTTCGCTACACGGCAAATACAGTAACCACAGGTGTTTTAAAGTTTGCATTGCCAGCTTCAGTCACCGAAAGAAATCTGGTACTTGTTAGTGAAGATGCGAGTAATATCACTTACGCCAATAGTTTTCAACTGCGCAATTTTATTAACTATGCAACCACCGCCAATCAAGGTGATTACCTAATTGTTTCTAACAAATTATTAATGACAGGTAGCAATCCTGTAGAGCAATACAGACAGTACAGGGCTAGTAGTGCCGGTGGTAGTTACAATGCCAAAGTGTATGATATTGATGAACTGGTAGATCAATTTGCTTATGGCATAAAAAAGCATCCATTGAGTATTAAAAACTTTGTACGCTACGCAAAAGCTACGTTTAGTAAGAAGCCTAGTTTTATCTTGTTAATGGGTAAAGGTGTGTCTTACGATGCCTATAGAAGC
>JAAFHG010000243.1 GCA_013297585.1 Chitinophagales bacterium | reverse complement strand
TTTACCCATTAAAGTATCTAATTTTTGTTGAATACCAGGAAATAGGCTTAAAACAGTTTGCTCATCAAAAATGCCTATTTTACCTTGTTGTGCATTGGCATTGCTAATAAACGTAAGGCTTAATGCAAAAGCCACACACAATACGAAAACTTTTTTCATCAGTTGTATTTTTTGTTTTTAATTGTCTTATGCTATTTGCAGTAGGGTTGATGTTACAGCAAACGTCATTAATGTTAATGTATGATTGGTTGGTAATTAAAACTTGTTTTCTCTTACAATCTTATCCCTAATTCTCTAAGCACATCATCGCTCTTATCTAATTTGGGGTCGGCAAATATAACAGTAATTCCTTCACTTTTATCAAGTATAAAATCGTAACCTCTGGCTACAGCTATTTTTTGTACTGCGTTGTAAACCTTATCCTGTATGGGTTTTACAATTTTTTGACGTTCTTTAAACAAATCGCCTTCGTAGCCAAAACGTTTTTTTTGTAAATCTCTTACTTCTTTTTCTTTGTTAAACAATTCAGTCTCACGTTTCTTTTTTAATTCTTCGGTAAGCATAAACTGTTCAGCATCGTAGTTCTTATACATTTTATCAAGTTCAGCTTGCTTGGTGTCTATTTCTTTTTGCCATTGCTCGCCCACTACTTGTAGCTTTTTATCTGCCGATGTATAATCTGGCATTTTACTTAAAATGTATTTTGTATCAATGATAGCATATCGCTGTGCTTGGCTAGTAAATACTAGTAAAACAGCCAAACAACTTAGTAATAATAGTTTTTTCATAATGCTTGTGTATTAATCTGTAAACGATAGTATTCATTATTCTGGTTCTACACCCAACATAAATGTAAAGCGTGAAGCATCTTTTAATTTACCACCGTCTGTTATTCTATCTAATCCTATGCCATAATCAAACCCTAGCAAGCCAAACATTGGTAAAAAGAAACGCATACCTACACCCACAGACCTACGTAAACGAAAAGGATTGTATTCTTTCATGCTATAAAATCCATTAGCTGCTTCGAAAAAGCCCAAAGCATAGATAGTGCTACTTGGGTTAAGACTTAATGGATAACGCAACTCTAATACATATTTATTAAACATAGTAAAGTATTGACGTGCCCCACTTTGGTCTGGGTTAATTTTAGGATTTGAAGTTTCGTACACAGGATAACCACGTTGTGCAATAATATCGTAACCTAACAATGCAAATTGGTTACTTAAACCAGCATCTCCTACCTGAAAACGTTCGAATGGCGAGATATTTAAATCAGGATTAAACTTACCTAAGAAACCAAATTTAGCCGCTACTTTCAATACTAGCATTTTGTTTCTTTCAGCTCCTGTTGGTTTTGTTAAAGGCACATACCATTCTGTATTAAAGCGCCATTTATGGTACTCAACGTACTTATAAGGGTTAGCATCTTTAACTAACGATGGGTCTATTAAAGAATATGGCGGTGTAATGGCCAAACTTAATAAATAACTAGACCCACCTCTTGGAAACAAAGGTGCATCTACAGAAGAACGCTGTAACGCCACTTTAAAGCTAAGATTGTGTGAGAAACCATTATTAAAACCAGGTAAGTTTATCTGGTCAATGTAGTAGTTCTTCAACTTATAACGGGCAAAATTGATACCCATAGACAACGAGAAATAGTCATCTGGCCACTGTAATTGCTTACCTAAACTTATACCTAAACCTGTTGTTTGTATATAAGAGTTATTAGCTGCAGTACTTGTGTATCTACCAGTAGTGTAGTCGTATGCGTTAGCGTATTTTGTATCGTACAAAGAAAAGGTTAATGAATTACGCTTTTTACCACCTAACCAAGGCTCGGTAAACGAGAAATTATACGAACGAAACGCTCTACCATTACTCTGTATACGAAAGCTCAGTTTCTGTCCATCACCCATTGGCAAAGGATCCCAAGCTTTTTTGGTAAAAATATTTTTTATAGAAAAATTGTTAAACGTTACACCCAATGTACCCGTTAAACCAATATTACCACCAAAACCAGCACTTAATTCAAGTTGGTCGCTAGATTTTTCTTCCACAGTGTAGTTAATATCTACCGTACCATCTTCTTGGTTTGGTATTGGGTTAATGCCTATTTTTTCTTGGTTAAAATAGTTTAATTGTGCAATCTCACGTTGTGAACGTACTAAATCGGTACGGCTAAATTTCTCACCCGGTACAGTTCTAATTTCACGACGAATTACGTACTCTTTGGTTTTTTCGTTACCAGCAATACGTATGTTTTTAATGGTAGCTTGCGGACCTTCCACTAATCTTATCTCGTAATCAATAGTATCGTTATATACCGCTGTTTCTACAGGGTCCGTACGGAAGAATAAATAACCATCGTCTTGGTAAATGCTACTAATATCCCCACCATCTGGACCACCGCCTTTACCCAGTTTTTTGTTTAAACTTTCTAGATTATAAATATCACCTTTTTTAATACCTAGTATAGCTGTTAACACAGAATCTGGGTACTTTGTATTTCCGCGCCAAGCAATAGTACCAAAGTAATATTTGCGTCCTTCATTAACTTTAATATCTATATTCAAGTCTTTTTTAGAGTTGGGGTATACAATACTACCAAGTATTGTAGCATCTCTATAGCCTAATGCGTTATAATATTCTAGTATTTTTTCTTTATCCTCTTCAAATTTTTTCTCGTTAAACTTGGCCGATGTAAAGAATTTTAAACGAACGTAAGGATCTAGTAAACGCTTGGTTTTAGTAGGAAAAAAGAAGCCGTTTTCTTTAATATACTTTTTGTATGTATAGTTTACATTTTTATTGGGGTAGCCACCACTATCTACAGCAGGATGTAATGTAAAACGAGACTGCTCCTTCGTGTCTTTTAATTGCTTTTTTAATTTACCTTCTTCAAGGGTATTGCCAACAAAGTTAATATTAGCAATTCTAACTTTATATCCCTTGTTAACATTAAAATTTAGCATTACAGAATTTTCGATATTTACATCTTTACGCTGTTCAATTTTAACACTTGTATTTTGAAATCCCTTTTCGAAATAAAACTTTTTTATAGCTTCGGTAGCAGATCGTTTCATCGCCTCAGTAACTACTCTACCTTTTACCAATCCCATTTTACCAGTTAAATCCTCACTTTCGCCTTTTTTTACACTACCCGTAAATGTAAAATTGGCCAAACGTGGCCTTTCTGTAACTGCTATTTCAATATCTATATTAGTACCAGTTACTTTAGTTACATATATCTCTACGTTGCTAAAGTAGTTTTGTGCCCACAATTTGTTAATTGCCTTTGAAAAATTATCAGAGCCTGGAATTTTTATTTCATCACCAACATTTAAGGTAGAAATAGAAATTAATAGATTCTCATCAAAAAAGCGGTTACCAGTTACCTTAATAGATGTAACCTTATAAATCTTTACTGGATTTTTTGGGTTAAATAAATTTACCAAATCAGCATCTATCGATGTAATGCTTGTATCTGTTTTCTCTTGCGCTTGTACTGAGAAACTGACTAATAAGGTACCAAAAGCAAGTAATAATAATTTGTACACTTTCTGCATCCGTTTGATGATTTGTATGATTCGTTGTAGCTGAAACGTATAAAACTTTCAGCAGTTGGTTCTAGTTTATGTTTAGGTTGGCAAATTAATGGGATTATTTAAAAGTCTTTGTTAAATAAGCCAATCATAACGAGTATTTAGAGCGTTGGTACTTCTACTACTTGCACTTGCTTGCTTGTTTTTCCAAATCGTCTTTCACGGTTTTGAAAGTCAATGATGGCCTCATATAAGTTTTCTTTTCTAAAATCGGGCCAGCGTGTATTGGTAAAATATAATTCGGCGTAGGCCAATTGATATAGTAAAAAATTACTAATTCGATATTCGCCACTTGTGCGTATCATTAATTCGGGGTCAGGCAAGTTGCTAGTGGTAAGATATTGTTGCAAGGTATCTTGCGTAATAGTATTGGCATCTATTTTACCAGCTTGCACATCTAAGCCTATGTTTTTTACTGCATTTACAAGTTCCCAACGGCTGCTATAGCTTAATGCCATTACCAAGTTTAAACCAGTATTATGGCTAGTCATTTCTAGGGCTTCATTCAATTCTGCACGAGCAAAGTCGGGCAACATGCGCATATCGCCAATTACATGCAGCTTTATATTATTTTTATTTAAAATAGGAACTTCTTTTCTAATGGTATCTACTAGCAAATACATCAACCCATCTACTTCTTGCTGCGGTCTATCCCAATTTTCGGTGCTAAATGCATACAGCGTGAGGTAGCCCACACCTAGTTGGGCACAGCCCTCTACAATATTACGTACGCTTTCTACACCATGAAAATGGCCATATAAGCGTTCTTGTCCTTTTTCTTCTGCCCATCTACCATTACCATCCATTATAATGGCAATATGTGTAGGTAATCGGTTTTTGTCAATTTGATCTACTGATACATGCATGGCTTTACCTGCAATTTTATTAGCGGCAAAAGTAAGGATTCGATTGGGTTCGCGGGGATTTTTAAAAAGTAGAAAACACAGTACATAATTAAAGACTTATTAAACTTCGTCTCAATGCTTCCATTACCATACCAACACGGCTTTGAACATTAAATTTCTGAAACAAAGTTTCTCTAAAACTATCTACAGTTCTTTCACTTACTTTCATTAAAACAGCAATTTGCTTATAAGTTAAATCGCTACTGGCAAGCTTTAGAAACGCTTTATCTCTATCAGAAATTAATGCATGAATGCTTTCATTTTCGGTTAGCATTAATCTGCGATAATTAATATTTACTAAATCACCATTATAATAACCTTTTGTATAAATAGCCTCTAATGCTTTTTCTAATTCGGTTGGGTGCGTATCTTTTAACAAATAGGCACAGCAACCCGCTTTTATCATAGCAATAATAGAATTGTCGTTATCGTTCATAGATAAGGCAACTAGTTTAATAGCAGGATACGTTTCTGTAAGCCATTTTGCTGTTTCTATGCCATCCATTACTGGCATAGCCACGTCAATCAACATAATATCTGGAAGCAGTTTGGCAGCTAATAATTTTTCTTGCAATTCTTTACCGTTAGATGCCTCTACTACCACATCGTAATTTTTAAAACTTTCTAGCATTAATATCAACGATTTTAAAAATAATTGATGATCATCTACCAAGCCTATTGTTACTTGCATATTGTCTCTTCTTTTATGGGTAATTGAATATAGATGGTGGTACCATTAAAATTAGAATCCCAATGTACTGTACCACCCAATAAATGTGTGCGATACTCAATATTTGTAATGCCCAAACCCTTTTTTACAGTGGCAAAGTCAAAACCTTGGCCATTATCACTAATTGTAAGTTCTAATAAAGCTGTTTTTTGCACAATAGAAATATTTATAAAATAGGCTTTGGCATGTTTTATTGCATTTTGAATGGCTTCTTGTACAATACGAAACAATATAATTTGTTTATCTGCCTCTATGAGTAATTTATTAGGATGTGTAAACGCAATCGTTATTTTTTTTGATGCATTTATTCTACAAGCTTCTGCGGTAAGATTTTCTATAAAATTAAACTGTTGCAACCACTCTTTACTTAGGCTTTTTGTTAGTAACCGCAACTCATTTATAGCCTTGCTTAAGGTATCTTCTGCAATTATTAAGGTATCTGGTGGGTTGTGTAAACTACGTTCTGTAACACCTATTAACATTTTGGTGCTACTTAGCAATTGGCCTATGTTATCATGCAATTCTTTACCCAATAAGCCCATTGTTTCTTCTTGCGTTTCTATTTGTGATTGGAGTAATTGTTGAGAGAAAGCTTGTTGCATTAACATAACTTGTTGTTTGTATTGGCTTTGTTTTTTCTGATATTGAAAAAGAAATAGCACCATTACCGTTGCAACAAGCAAAAACAAGGTAATAGATGCAATAACTGTAATTAAAACTTCTTGGTATTTATCCTGCATAAAAAAGCATAAGTAAACAAAAGATACATAATACTTGCTACAACCTGTAAAACACTTATTAAACGCTCTGCCAAGGGTTGATAATTTTTTATTAAAAAGTTCAAAACACCAAAATATGGCACTTGGCAAGTATAAAAAATAAACATACCAATAGCTATCCAAAATTCACTATTGTATCGTAACACTACTATTTCCTCTAATTGTAACACTTGATAAAAATAAGTGAGTGCAAGTAATGCTGTAATTGTT
>JAAFHG010000643.1 GCA_013297585.1 Chitinophagales bacterium | reverse complement strand
ATATCCGACATGAGGATATTTATGAAGCTATTGAACAACACAAAGATACTTTAGCCTTAATTATGATTGGTGGCGTTAATTATTTTACCGGACAAGTGTTTGACATGAAAGCCATTGCCGCAGCTGGACATAAAGCGGGCGCAATAGTTGGCTTTGATTTAGCACACGCCGCTGGTAATTTAGAATTACACTTACACGATTGGGATGTTGATTTTGCCGCTTGGTGTACGTATAAATATTTAAACAGTGGGCCTGGAAGTGTAGCAGGTGCTTTTGTTCATCAAAAACATTTAAAACGAAAAGATTTAATGCAGTTTGCAGGTTGGTGGGGACACGAAAAAGAAACGCGCTTTTTAATGGATAGCACGTTTGTACCCATGCAAACCGCCGAGCGTTGGCAGTTAAGCAATGCACCTATATTTAGCATGGCAGCTTGTAGAGCTAGCCTAGCTATTTTTAATGAAGTAGGTATGAAAAAACTCAACGAAAAAAGTAAACAATTAACCGCTTATTTAGAATTTATTATTGAGTGCATTAATCAAGAAAAAAACAATTGTCTTCACATTATTACACCTAAAGAAAACAGAGGTTGCCAAATAAGCATTGTAGCCAATGGTTACGGTAAAGCTTTGTATCAAAAATTAATGGAACATGGTGTAATACCCGATTGGCGAGAACCTAACGTAATTCGTTGTGCACCTGTACCTTTGTATAATAGTTTTGAAGATGTATATCGCTTTGGTGAAATTTTAAAAGCATTGTTGTAATGTTTTATTTGAATTATACACCACCCAAAAGTGATTGGCAACTAACACATACAGATGCTATTTTTTCGGTGGGGAGTTGCTTTGCAGAGAATATAGGTACATTATTAAAAGATAAAAAATTTAGGGTTACCACTAATCCACACGGAATTTTATTTAACCCCATTAGCATTGCTAAATGTATTCAAAATTGCTTAAACGCAAGTGAGGCAGATGATTCTTCTTTTGTAGAACGTAGTCAACTGTGGTTTAGTTATCATCACCATAGTCAACTTTATGCTACAAGTAAATTAGAATTACAAAAACAATTAAATCATCTTACAAAACAAGCACAACTTAATTTATTACAATCGAATGTATTACTAATAACTTTTGGGTCTGCTTATGTATATCGGCATATTGAAACACAAACTATTGTTGCTAATTGCCATAAACAAGCTGCTTCCGTATTTAAAAAAGAGCTTTTAACGGTAACAGAAATTGTTACTACTTGGAAAATTTTAATCACTCTTTTGCAACAACAATTACCACATTTAAAAATTATATTTTCTGTTTCTCCTGTAAAACATTTGAAAGATGGAGTGCATGAAAACAATCTTAGTAAATCCGTTTTATTATTAAGTATCAACGAGCTTATTCAACAAACAAAAAACGTTTATTACTTTCCCGCTTATGAATTGATAACGGACGATTTACGCGATTACCGCTTTTACAAAGCAGATATGGCGCATCCCAACGAACAAGCCATTAATTATGTGTGGCAAAAATTTTCGGAATGTTACTTTTCAGAATCAACTTTATACTTAAATAAAACATTAGAAAAATTAAATTTAGCCTATCACCATAAATTGTTGCAACCCGAAAGTGAAGAAAGTACGCAGTTTAAAAAAATACATTTAGAGTTGTGTCAGTTTTTAAAAAACACACATCCCTTTTTAAATTTAGCAGAAGAAGAAAACTATTTCAAAGCGTAACTATTACGGCATAATATAATCTGCACTTGCCACAATAGTAGGAACAAGCGTACTAGGAGTAGTACAAGTAATGTTAGTATATTGAATACGTTGTTTTCCATTTACAATACTTGTAGTAAACGTACCATTAGACGACACGTAAACACCAGATGGAATATTAATACTTAATTTCCCAGTTGTAGAAGAAGGTGCCACTGAATTATTAAACGAGTAAACACTGCTAGTTGCCACAGCTCCAGCAATGGATGTTGAAGTGCCAATGTATCCACTAGGTAACGAATAATTTGCACCCAAGTAATTGGTAACAACAAGAGTACTTGTATATTGAGTTGTATTGGAAGAAATTGTAATAAGCGGATAAACCGTTGTTAAAGTTCCAGCTACTACCGTAACTGTATTTTGTGAAGCTGCTGGTGCGCCCGTTGTTGAACCACCTGTGGAGCTAGAAGACGACGCAGTACTTGCAGTACTTGATTCTTTTTTCTTACAAGCA
>JAAFHG010000066.1:7027-13044 GCA_013297585.1 Chitinophagales bacterium | reverse complement strand
GGGCTATTTCATCGTTTCTATGCCATGTAATCACTTCGTTGTGCTGCGATAAATTGACTTGTTGCATTTTATCGGCAATGGCTTTAAAGGCAGATACAATGCGCTCTGTAAGTAAAAATGCAATAGCACCTGCTAGTAAAAATACAAATGCATTTAGGTTAATTAACGTGGCAATAAAGTTGGAAATTTCTTGCGTCAACTCTATTTGCGAGTTTAAATAAGGAATATTGAGGTAGCCAAAAGCCTGTCCATTTTCATCGATAATGGGTATGTAAATGCTAATGTACTTTAGGTTGCCTATGTACTCTGACTGTATAAAACGACTGGCTTTGTTGTAATGTAAAGCATCGAAAGCCGTTGGGTTCATTTGGTAACTTAGCAACGATTTGTTGTAGATATATGGCTGCGTGGTTGCTTTAAGTGAGCCATTTGCAGTAAATAAATTAATATCTACATTATGCACTTCAGACACTTCTGTAATCTTACGTTCAAGGTCATTTACAAACCCCACATCGTAAAGGGTTAAGGCATCATCAAGAAACATTTGTGTACGTATTTCTTTTACCTTCTGTTCTATCTCGTTGGCTATTAATTGTATAGTTTTACTTAGCCTTGCTTCGTTGGTTTTATTAAACCGAGTAATAAAAAAAGAAATGGTGGCAGCACCAACTACCACAAACGAAAACAAGCTTACAAATATGATGGTGGTATGTATTTGAGAGCGAATATTGGTTTGTAATAATTGCTTAAAAGTTAGTTGAGAAAAATCGGTTCGTAGTAAATAACTGCATGCATGAAAGCTAATAACCAAAGTTAAAAACATAAAAAACAAGTAGGCAAATAAGGTGGCTACTTCTATAAGACCAGGATCTTGCCTAGCTATAATAATAGATTTGTTATTGCCCGCATTGTACCATAACTCGGTATAATTGTTAGTGGTAACTTTTTTATACTCAAAAGGTGTTAATGCTTTGCTGCTTATTTGTGTCGGAAAATCGTAGTCGTTTAGCTTATTGGCCATTTTACCATTAATGTACACTGCATAAGCATAATTGGTATTTAGGTCGATGTTTAAATCTTGCACTTGCTTAAATAATTCTGGGTACAAGGCTTCGCTTTTATAGCGCTTAGGTTTTACTACCACAAATAGATAACCCAACTTTACGCCACGCTCTTCAATGGCTTTTTCGTACAAATAATTAACTTGATCGTCGGCATTTTGATAGGTGTACAAATCTGGCACAATACCAGTTTTGCCTTTTGTAACAGCAATGGTTTTTAAAATAGCATAACTGGCTGAATCGTCGTTATATAAGGGATGAAACAAACTATCAAACGTGTAAATGCGGGTATCAAATTTATTAAGATAGCCAGAAAAATTTTCGCCTAATAAACTGTCTTTTAAAAACCTATTGGCAAATTCGGAATGAAAACGATTAAAGTTTTTTGCGAGGCTTTTATTGTCAAAATTGGCCATGGCAATGGCTAGTAAATTTTCACCGTTAGGATCACTTTGGTTAGCCAATCGTTCGGCCATATTTTGGCGCTGCGCCCATTCTACTACTTTGTTTTGCGCACTAACTAAAACGGTGCAAGATGCAGCCAACCACATCATCCAAAAGATAAAAAAAGAAGACTTGAGTAAAGGCAAATAAACATCTGCCTTGCGCCAGTTGATTAGAAGTATATACACCAGCAACCATACAAGTATTAAAAGATACATAACTGTTTTAGGTGCACCTAATATAAAAGAGAGGTATACAAAACCCACAATTAATACTACCAACAGTTGCTGCCAAATGGGTAATTTATAATCAAAAACTGGCTTAAGTAAAATGTGCGAAATGTGATAGTACGAAAGTGCCAGAAAACCCAGAATGACAAAACTGATAACGCTATAAACATTTAAGCTAAAGAAGTTGGTAACATCGAAAGATATTTTTGAATCGGATACAATACTTGTAATGATATTGGCCAGAAAAAAAGTGACAGATAACAACAATATAAGGTGCACATACACTAACCACTTAGATATTTTACGCTTGTTGTGTACTTGGTTATTATTAAACTTATAATATCCAATAAGCCAAAAGGCCAAAACACTATTAATTAATAAATGCCCTAGTGATGGGTGTATTTTATTGGATGCGTAAATAGAACCATCGAACAAGCCTAGCTTAGAAAACTGAAATGGAAAGGGCAAAACGTAGGTAAGCAACCTTAATACCAATACTGTAAATGCCAATAATGTAAAACCTGTAGCAAAACCTTTATCTCTTACAACCTGTAAGCTTAAACTATTAAGTGCAATTACAAATAAAAATACAGCCAACGTGCGCAGTAAAATGGTAACAAAATCATAGGTAATAAAATAGTCGCTTTGCTTGGGGGTTATTTTAAAAACAGCTTGTCCCTTGCTGTTGTGCACCGTGTATTCACCAGCATCGTTACTAATATCATATTGCGCATCTAAATCGCTAAAGCCATCAAAATTGGTGTGTAAATATTTATTCTCAATAAAATAATGCCACCGAATAGGTATAACCGCATAGGTTAAAATTGTTTGCCCCTTGCGAGTAATTGTTTTTTTAACAACTTCAAAATTGCCATTTTGGTTAGTAATAAAATAACTACCATCACGCTGAGGAATATTTTGACTTGGCAGGTAATATTGGTTGCTGTTCCAGTAGGTTAATATTGGGTGACCAACATCGTTTAACACATTTACAAACAACCCAAAAGGCAGTTTTTGTAACTGAGAAATAGCTGGTATTAGTGTGTCTTTTGTAAGTAGCGAAAGTAGTGCGGTATCGTTATAAATGTTAGCAAACGTAGCTTCATGCTTAGCTAGCTTGGCTTCAAGCTGTTTTACTACTTGCTTAGGTGCAGCACGATAAATAAGCAACCCTGTTATAAAAATGGATGCAACATACAAGCACAAAGCTGTAATAAGTAATCGTTTATTTAGTGCAAAGGCTGTACGTAATGATTGGGTCAAGCGTTTTTGTTTAAGCGTTTTACTTCGTTCCAAATATCGTCCATTTCGCCCAAAGTCATATCCTGTAAGGCTTTGCCACGTTGGTTAGCAATGGTTTCTATTTGCTGAAAGCGGTACATAAATTTTTTATTGGTCTTTTCTAAAGCACCTTCTGCATCCACCTTCAAAAATCGTGCATAATTTATAAGGCTGAATAATACATCACCAAATTCTTCTTCAATATGCGCTTGATTGTTCTCTAAAATGGCTTCTTGTAGCTCGCCTATTTCTTCTTCTACTTTTTTAAATACATCTTCTTTATTATCCCATTCAAACCCTATTTGCTTGGCTTTTTCCTGTATGCGTGTGGCTTTTACTACGGCTGGTAAAGCTTTAGGCACGCCACTTAAAACGCTCTTTTTATTGTTGGTTTTAAGTTTTATTTGTTCCCAATTGCGCTTTACATCTTCTTCATTTTCTACCACTACATCACCATAAATATGTGGGTGACGAACGATTAATTTTTCGCTGATGCCATCAATTACCTCTTGCAGGGTAAATTCATTTTGTTCTGTACCAATTTTTGCATAAAATAAAATATGCAGCAGCACATCACCTAGTTCTTCTTTGATGCCTTTAAAATCTTGGTCGGTAATTGCATCTGCAAGTTCGTAGGTTTCTTCTATGGTTAATGGGCGTAAGGTTTCTATGGTTTGCTTTTTATCCCAAGGGCATTTTTCCCTAAGGTCGTCCATTATAGAAACTAATTTTAAAAAACTATCTGATAATGTGAGCATTATACTATTTTAATGAGATAATGAAAATGGTAAAGCAGCTACTGCTAAAAAACTGATAATTGCGATTATAAAGAACAAGAAGTAGAGTAAAAAACACTTTAATAAGGTTTTAATACGCCCTTGGTGGTAAAAATTGCGTAACGATTTATACACGTAAAAAAAGGTACCAAGACTTACTATTGATGATAAGACTGCAAATATTTTAAAATGACTAAGGTCTTGCAAATAATCAAAACCCATTTCTAACAGAATCAATAAGTAAACACCAATATATAAGTTTATAATAAAAATAATATGGTTAACATAGTAAAACTGTTTTAGCTTTCTGTAGAGCAAAAGCAGCATTAGCGCCATGAAAGGCAATGTAATAAACATTACTTGTGGCAATTTATGAAATAACTCTTCCCTATTATCTGCTAATCCCATCAAAAAGCGTTCAAAAGTACCCTTAGCTTTTGCTCTGTCTTTTTTTATCCCATATCTATTTTTAGATATAATTTTTACACCACCAATCGAGGTAGTGTCGGCTTTAGAATCATGCGCTTCCTCTTTTGTTTTTCCTAACAAAATATCTTCTACAACTACATCTTTTTTCGGCGTTTCTTTTTTAACTACTTCTGAATGCTTTTCAACGGCAGCGTTTTTTGTTTTGGCAGTAGCATTTGCAGGCTTTTTTTGCCCATTTTTTATTGGATTATCTATCGGCTTGTACACATATCTATTAGTCTTTACAGTGTCTTTCACTGCTTTTCCATGCGCACCATGTGTACTATCTTTTGGTTGATGCGTGTCAGTATTACCAATAATAGACTTGCTAATTTTTAAGATATTGGTTATTGCCTTTTTCTTGGCAATCAATTTTTCTTTTACCTCTTCATCGTTGGTCGTCTCAATTGAATCTGACAACAAATCTTCAAGTGACTCTAAAGAATCTATTACATGTTCTTTTTCAAAATTTTCTTTAAAGTTTGCTTTAATACTATCACCAATACTAAAAAGACCACCTTTTTTATCATGATTATCAGCAGATTCTACTGTATGCGTTGCATCACCATCCTTAGCATGTTCTTTTTTATTTACCGAAAAATAAATTAAGAAGAAAATAGCCGATGTAAAAATGTACATCCTAATAGGATTTAAGTAGCTGTTGCGCCTACCCCGCATATATTCGTAAGCCAAAAAGCCAGGGCGTAAAATGAGATAGCGCAGCGTATCGAAGAACTTACCATCAAAGTGTACAATATCGTAAATAAAGTGGGTGACCAAATGCAAAAATGGCTCTTTCGGCTCTAGGTTTTCTTGCCCACACACATGGCAAAATCTACCATAAATAACCGCATTACAATTAAGACACTGCTTTTCCTTTCTTTCTTTTAAATGAGACACGCTATTAATATTTGGCTAAAAATACAGCAACAAGCTATTATAGCCAATATAAGCATGGATGTTTTTGGATTGTTAATAAACTAGCTTCTACATTTGACGAAATTTCTTCCCAAATGCGCATTGTTTTTATACTGTTTACTGTTTGTTTTTGTAGCATTGTTAATGGTCAATATTATTACAATGATATTGTTGCCAACACCTTGAGCAATCAGCAGTTTAAGTTGATAAAACAAGCCAGAATAAAAACCATTAAAGCCATTAGCTACGAGCCTTCGGGTGAAGTAACGCAAGGCTTTAGTATAGAACAAGCAATAAGCCCAGATTTTAGAAAAACAGTTACCACTACATCGTTACAAGACAATAGCAGCAGTACATTAACCGTAACATACGAGAACAACCGAGTGAAGAAAAGTGTAGATGTCAATCATAAAGTAGAAACCACCAATACATTTACTTACAACGAAAAAGGCTTACCCACAACCATTACCTCAAACACAACAGATACTGCTGTAAAAATTACGAGTAATGAGGTGCATATTTGGTATTATAATGCCGATAATATACCTGCTTCGCTATTGAAAATTAAGAACAAGTCTGATACTACTTTTATAGAATTTGTGTACGACGAAAAAGGTAACGTAGGCGAAGAACGTTGGAAAAGAAAAGGAAGCGTTTTTGAAACCTATTATTACTATTACAACGATAAAAATCAAGTAACAGATATTGTGCGCTTTAATGCTAGAGCCAAGCAAATGCTACCAGATTTTTTATACGAATACGACGATAAAGGTAGAATAAGTAAAATGACCCAAGTAACCAATGGCGGTAGTAATTATCTAGTATGGACTTACACGTAT
>JAAFHG010000066.1:0-7017 GCA_013297585.1 Chitinophagales bacterium | reverse complement strand
TATAACGATAAGGGCTTAAAAGAAACTGAGGTTTGCTACAACAAACAGAAGCAATTAATTGGCAGAATTGAATACGGGTATTTGTATCAGTAGTTTCGCTTTTAAATGACATGTAATTAATCCAAATTACTACTATGCTTGAAATACCAAACGCAGATGAAATATTTCCTTTAAGAGGTTACAATAAATTATGTTTTCTAAAAAACATAGTTAAGAACCCGAATGTTGAAGTAGGTGAATACACTTATTACGACGACTTTGACAATGTAGAAAATTTCGAAAAAAATATAAAATATCATTTCGATTTTATTGGCGATAAATTAATTATTGGAAAATTTTGTATGATAGCTTCTGGTGTAAGTTTTATTATGAATGGTGCTAATCATTTAACAGAATCCATCAGTTCTTATCCATTTGCCATTATGGGTAAAGATTGGCAAAACGCTATGGATGGAAAATCTTATCCTAATAAAGGCAATACAGTAATTGGCAACGATGTTTGGATTGGCCACAATGTTACAATTATGCCAGGCGTTGTAATAGGTGATGGTGCAATTATTGCTACAAACGCAACTGTTACAAAAAATGTAGCACCATATACAATTGTAGGTGGTAATCCTGCAACAATTATTAAAAAACGCTTTTCAGAAGAACAAATTAATCGGCTGTTACAGGTAAAATGGTGGGATTGGAGTGTTGAAAAGATAACCGAAAATGTTCAGCATCTAACAGGTAAAGATTTTGAGAAATTACTAACTATTTAAATAGCTTACTAAAAAAATTACCCCCAAATCCATTTTACTTGCTGCGCTGCATTAGCTGCATTGTTAAACATCCCTTTTAACGCTATTTTACGTAATTGCACATCTTCAACTACAAAAGGCAGGTTTTCAATAGCTTGTACCGCTTCTATAAATTCGTCGGCTGAATTGGCTATATGGCAAAGACTTTCTAGCCCGCTACCATCTACAGTGGCAGTATTTACCAAGCAATGCCTACCATTATACAAGGCGTTTAATAATTTTAGTTTGATGCCGGTGCTATGAAAAGACGGTAAAATATTTACATGCGCTTTTGCTATCATATCTTGCATTTCTCTTTCAGATGGATTGATAACAATGCAAGTATGCAATTGTGTGTGTGCTAGGCGTTGCAGTTTCTCACTAGGATTTTTACCAGCAATTACAAACGGTACTTCTATTTTACTAAACACTTTTTCAAGCAACCAAATAGCGGCTTTCTCATTTGCATCTACGCTTAAATCTGCTTGGTACAAAAAGTAATTACCAATGCCTGCAATGCCTTTTACTTCCCAAGTTGGTGGCAAGTATAATGACAAATAATCTATGGTTTTACACTGGTATTCACTACGATAATAGTTGACATCTTTGTGTGTTACGCCCCAATAGGCAGTTGCTTTAACTGCAATAGAAGCCTCATAGCGTTTAAGTAAGCTACTTTCTCGCCAATAATATAATTTCTTTAATGGTGATGTTGCAGTTTTATATAAATCGTGGTAATATTGGTATTCTACATTGTGTACACGCACAAACTTACGTCGCTTCGCAAATCGTTCATCGTTTAAAAGGTAGGTACAGTGTACGCCTTCCATAAAAATGGGGTAATCGTCTTTTAGCAAATTGTCCAATAGCGCATCATTTTTACGAGAAGCTACAATGTAAGGCAGTGTAGCTGAGATACTTTCGTGTCCTTTTCTGCGGTTGTAGTAATTAACCGATACACAGTATTTATTCAATTCTTCCTGTTCACCACGGCCATAATCAAAACAATGCAAGTGGATATTTACACCAGCAGCTTGTAGTGCAGGCAATTTGTAAAATAAATCAAACACACCACCATAATTTACCGGATATGGCACGTTTAAACAAACAATATGTAAATGCTTTTCCAATACTTATTATGGCTTTATAAAATCGTTTTCCAAAATCGAATCAATGCTTTTTCCTCTTCTTGCCAGTTTAGCTGCGCATTTGCTATGGCACAATTAGCCTCTATTTCCTTGTATAAAACGTTATCAATCTGCAAATTGTTCACAGCTGTTGCAATTGTTTGTGGTGCTACATCTTTTATCATGTAGGCAAAGCCATATTGGTTGTTAATATGTGCATATTCTGGGTAATTAACGCATATCTGCGGTATGCCCGCCATCATATAATCGAAAAAGCGATTAGCTAGCGAGTAATATTGGTTTAGCCCTTCACTTTCAAAGATGGTAACCCCAACATGACATTTAGGTGTAATCGCTTTTAGTTCACTAGGTAACACCGCACCCATTAATGTCACTTTATCTTCTACACCATATTGCTGTATTAAGCCTTGCACTTGTGTGAAATAATTGCCATTGCCACATATTAATAAGTCAGCATTTACATATTGCATGGCAGGTATTAGGGTTTCAAAACTACGACCTTCATTTACAGCACCTTGGTACAATACCGTAAAGCGAGGATATTTTTCCGATACGGTTATCTCTTTCTTCAATGGTAGATTTCTTACTATCTTATAATCAACCTGATAGCGTCTGTTAAACTCTTCCTTAATGAACAGATTGACTGTGTAGCCATGCTGAAAGCGTGTCACTGTAAAACGTTCTACTGCTAGCCAAACCTTATATACACGTGGGCGGCTTACTACCTCAATTAGCTCGGTAAATAGCTCGTGGGCATCGTACACCCTAGGTTTACCTCTAATAACTGAAGCAATATAATTGGGCAGAATTGTATCTAAATCTATGGCACAGAAGGCATTAGCCTTTGCAAATAATAAAAAGAATAGCAGCCGTAAGTTGTATTCAGTATAAAACAAGAAGCCTTTAGTAAAAAAGCAATAGAACCGCTTTTGGGCAAATGGTTGCGCTTGTAATGGCATGGATTTTTTTAGTCGTCTACCCACCAAAACCACCTCATAACCAGCACTTGACAGCGATGTACAGATGCGTTGCATTCGTTGGTCGTAGCTCAAATCATTGGTTACTGTACAAATAATACGGGGCAAAGTAGTTAAGTTTGGGGCAAATATAGCCGTTGGTATTTTGGTAAACCGATAGTTCTACCATTTTTAGCCACTAAAAACCTGTACCACTTAATAACGTAGTTAAGTGGGAGTTGCTAGGTAGTTGGTATCTATTTACTGTGTTTGAAAAAAAATATTTTTTAAAACTTTCTACACTTACAAAATTTATCCTACTTTTGCAGCCACAAAAAATTTAAAGGAAGCAATACCGTTTGCTCTAAAAGAAATTACGATGTCAATTACTAAAGAAAAAAAGATTAGCATTTTCACCCAATTTGGTGGTGCTGCAACTAACACTGGTTCTACAGAAGCTCAAATAGCTTTATTAACTGAAAGAATCTTGGATATTAGCAAACACTTACAAGCTAATAAAAAAGATTTTTCTAGCCAAAAAGGTTTAATCCAATTAGTAGGTGAGCGTAAAGCCTTATTAAGCTACATGCAAAAAACTAACCTAATGGGTTACCGTGCTTTAATTGAAAAATTAGGTTTAAGAAAATAAAGTCTCATTCCCCTCTATGGGGTTTGGAGGCATTCATATACATCTTAGAATTAAATTTCTAGTATATGCAAATCCCAACTTCTATTTGATGTTGGGATTTGTGTTTTTCACTCCTATTTTTCCTCATTTATCAGTTATTCTAACAAGGTAATGTTAATGGCTTTATATTAGCACATTATCTTTATTACCACATTATTACACTACAATGTTATCACAACCAATACAATCGAGTTTTCTGCTACCTAGTGGTGCAGAAGTATTTATCGAAACTGGTAAACTAGCCCGCCAAGCAGATGGTGCAGTTACCGTTCGTCAAGGCAACTGTATTTTATTAGCAACTGTTGTTGCCAATAAAGATCCTAAAGAAGGTCAAGACTTTTTCCCTTTAAGTGTTGATTATCAAGAAAAATTCTCATCTGCAGGTCGTATACCAGGTTCTTTCTTTAAAAGAGAAGCTCGTTTAAACGATTACGAAATATTAACTAGCCGTTTAATTGACCGTGCTTTGCGTCCATTATTCCCAGAAGATTACTTATGTGATGTTCAGGTTTTAATCAGCTTAGTTTCTAGCGATTTAGAAGTTATGCCAGATGCATTGGCTTGTTTAGCTGCATCTGCGGCCTTAGCTGTATCTGACATTCCTATAAAAGAAATTATATCTGAAGTTAGAATTAGCCGTTTAAATGGTGAGTTTATTGTAAACCCAACGAGAAGCGAGTTAGAAGCATCTGACCTTGAGTTTATTATTGCTGCTACCGAAAAAAACCTAATGATGGTTGAAGGTGAAGCAAAAGAATGTAGCGAAGAAGATTTAATTAAAGCTTTACAATTAGCACACGATGCTATTCGTGTTCAAATTAAAGCACAACAACAATTAAGAGCTAATAAAGGGGTTACAGCCGTTAGAGATTATAAAAAACCTGCTGAAGATTTAGACATTAAAGCTAAAGTTGAAGCATTTGCAAAAGATAAGATTTACGAAATCTCTCGTAAAGGTTCTGCTAAACACGAACGTAGCGATGCTTACAGTGCTTTAAAGAACGAATTAATTGAAAGTTTAGGTACAGAAGTAACTGACTTACAAAAGAAATTAGCTAAAAAATATTATGCAGATTTACAATGGGAAGTTGTAAGAAGCATGATTATAGACGATCGTTTTCGTTTAGATGGCAGACAGCTTGACCAAGTTCGTCCGCTAGCTATGGAAGTTGATATTTTACCAACACCACACGGTTCATCATTATTTACAAGAGGCGAAACACAATCATTAACTACTGTAACATTTGGTACTGGTTTAGATGAATTGCTAGTAGAAAGTGCTGCAAAATCTGTTGATAGCAAATTTTTCTTGCACTACAATTTTCCTCCATTTAGTACTGGTGAAGTAAAAATGATGCGTGGTCAAAGCCGCAGAGAAGTTGGTCATGGTAACTTGGCTATGCGTTCTTTAAAACAAATGATGCCGGGCGATAATTACGCTTACACAGTTCGTGTAGTAAGTGATATATTAGAAAGTAACGGTTCATCATCAATGGCTACTGTTTGTGCAGGTTCATTAGCCTTAATGGATGCAGGTGTGCCTTTACCAAAACACGTAAGTGGCGTAGCAATGGGTTTAATTACCCGTGAAGATGGTAAATATGCAATTCTTACAGATATCTTGGGTGATGAAGATCATTTAGGCGATATGGATTTTAAAGTTACAGGTACTCGTGATGGTATTTGTGGCGTTCAAATGGATATTAAGGTAGATGGTTTAAGCATGGAAGTAATGATGGAAGCTTTAGAGCAAGCTCGTAAAGGTCGTTTGCACATTTTAGATGCGATGTACGATGCAATGCCTGCTGCACGTGAAGAAGTGAAACCACATGCACCACGTATGGTTAAAATAATCATTGATAAAGAATTTATTGGTGCAGTAATAGGACCAGGTGGTAAAATTATTCAAGAAATACAAAGAGAAACTGGCGCTACTATCAACATTGAAGAAGTAGGTAATACTGGCGAAGTAAGCATCTTCTCTCCACAGAAAGAAAGCCTAGAAAGAGCTGCTGCTTGGGTTAATAGCATTACAGCAATACCTGAGGTAGGAAAAACTTACGAAGGCACTATCAAGAGCATTAAAGACTTTGGTGCATTTGTAGAATTTTTACCTAAAAAAGAAGGTTTACTGCACATTAGCGAAATAAGTTGGAGCCGCTTAGACACAATGGATGGCGTATTTAACGAGGGCGATAAAGTAAGTGTTAAGCTAATGGAAGTTGACCAGCGTACTGGCAAATTTAAATTAAGCCGCAAGGCCTTAATGCCAAGACCAGAAAGATCTGCTGAAGATGGTGAAAGACAAGAAAGACCAAGGACAGATAGACCTAAGACAGACAGACCAGAAAGAAACAGGTATTAATCTCAACTAATATAAATCCCCTCAAAATTTGAGGGGATTTTTTATTAGAAAATAATTTTTGTAAATAAAAATGGCTAAAAAAAGGTTTGTAAATTCGAAATTTGCACCTAAAAATTATCTTGAATAATTTATTTGAAAAATCGTTGCGAAATTTGAAGATATACCCTTACTTTTGCCGTCCAAATTTTGGATAGTTATGTTAGCAATTGTAAAAATAGCAGGTCAGCAATTTAAAGTACAAGCTGGAGATAGTTTGTACGTACCTCACATTGAAGGTAACACTGGCGATAAAGTTCAATTCAGCGAAGTATTGTTAGTTGATAACGCTGGTGCCTTAACTGTAGGTGCAGACGTTAAAACTGTAGTAACTGCTGAAATAGTTAAAGACCTTGTACAAGGTGACAAAGTAATCGCTTTTAAAATGAAGCGCAGAAAAGGTTTCCGTAAGAAACATGGTCACCGTACACATTATACTCGCATCAAAATAGAAAGCATCGCTTAATATTTCATGCAGGTATCAATAGTTTATTATTGCACAAAAGTGAGTAGTAAATTATCCATTTAAAATTTTCAAATCTTTATAAGATGGCACACAAAAAAGGTGAAGGCTCGGTAAAAAACGGCCGTGATTCTAATAGCAAACGCTTAGGTGTTAAAATATTTGGTGGTCAGCCAGCATTATCTGGTAACATCATCATTCGTCAGAGAGGTACACAGTACCATCCTGGTAAAAATGTAGGCGTTGGTAAAGACTTTACATTGTTCGCATTAACCGATGGTTTAGTACAATTTAGAAAAACTAGAGAAGACAAAACTTACGTTTCTGTAAGCCCTGTAGAGGTAGCTGAATAAAAATATTTTTGTAGTACGCAATAAGTTTTTACTTTTAGGTTATTAACTAACCATTAAATTTCTAAAAACATGGCAACTGCAAAAAAAGCAGCACCTGCAAAGAAGGCTGCTCCTGCAAAAAAAGCTGCACCAGCACCAGTAAAAAAAGCTGCACCAGCACCTGCTAAAAAAGCCGCTCCTGCAAAGAAAGCTGCACCAGCTAAAAAAGCTGCTCCTGCAAAGAAAG
>JAAFHG010000436.1 GCA_013297585.1 Chitinophagales bacterium | reverse complement strand
AAGCTATCCATATAGCATACTAAAACAAATACAATATTACCATGGCAAAAATGATATACTTCGATATCGAAGCAAGAAACAAAATGAAAAAAGGCGTTGACACATTGGCCAACGCTGTTAAAGTAACTTTAGGACCTAAAGGTCGTAACGTAGTTATTGAAAAGAAATTTGGTGCACCACAAGTAACCAAAGATGGTGTTACAGTAGCTAAAGAAATTGAACTAGAAGATGCTATTGAAAACATGGGCGCCCAAATGGTGAAAGAAGTAGCAAGCAAAACAGCTGATATTGCTGGTGATGGTACTACTACAGCAACTGTGTTGGCCCAAGCAATCATCAGCGAAGGTTTAAAGATGGTTGCAGCTGGTGCTAACCCTATGGATTTAAAACGTGGTATCGACAAAGCAGTATCTATTGTAGTTGAAAACTTACGTGGTCAATCTCAAACTGTTGGTAACGACAGCAAAAAAATTCAACAAGTAGCAACTATTTCTGCTAATAACGACGAAACAATTGGTAAATTAATTGCCGAAGCTTTTGTAAAAGTTGGAAAAGAAGGTGTTATCACCGTTGAAGAAGCAAAAGGTACTGATACAACAGTAGATATTGTTGAAGGTATGCAATTTGACAGAGGATATATTTCTCCTTACTTTGTTACCAACAGCGAAAAAATGCAAGCAGAAATGCAAAATCCTTTTATCTTAATTTATGATAAAAAGATCAGTGCGATGAAAGACATTTTGAGCATTTTAGAAAAAGTAGCGCAAAGCGGTCGTCCATTAGTAATTATTGCAGAAGATTTAGAAGGTGAAGCATTGGCTACATTGGTAGTAAACAAATTACGTGGTACCATTAAGGTTGCTGCTGTTAAAGCACCAGGCTTTGGTGACAGAAGAAAAGAAATGTTAACTGACATTGCTATTTTAACTGCTGGAACAGTAATTAGCGAAGAGTTAGGCCATAAATTAGAAGCTGCAGATTTAACTTTCTTAGGTCAAGCTGCAAGCGTAACTATTGACAAAGACAATACAACCATTGTAGGTGGTAAAGGTAAAAAAGTAGATATTACTGCAAGAGTAAATCAAATTAAAGCGCAAGTTGAAAATACAACCAGCGACTACGATAAAGAAAAATTACAAGAGCGTTTGGCTAAATTGGCTGGCGGTGTAGCTGTATTGTATGTAGGTGCTGCCACTGAAGTTGAAATGAAAGAGAAGAAAGATAGGGTAGACGATGCGTTACATGCAACAAGAGCTGCTGTTGAAGAAGGCATTGTACCTGGTGGTGGTGTTGCTTATATCCGTGCTATTGAAGCATTAGAGCCTAAAGTAAAAGGCCAAATTGCTGATGAGCAAACTGGTATGGCTATCGTTCGCCGTGCATTAGAAGCACCAATTAGAACTTTAACTGAAAATGCTGGAATCGATGGTTCTATCGTTGTTCAAAAAATTAAAGAAGGTAGCAAAGATTTTGGTTTTAATGCAAGAACTGAAGTGTACGAAAACTTATTTAAAGCTGGTGTAATTGATCCAACTAAGGTAAGCCGTGTAGCTTTAGAAAATGCAGCAAGCATTGCAGGAATGTTGTTAACAACAGAATGTGTAATTGCTGATAAGCCTAAAGATGAAGCACCTCATAGCCATGGCGCTCCAGATATGGGCGGTATGGGTGGATACTAATATCCAGCTTTTAAAATTAAATATTTCCCCTTCAATCTTTGGAGGGGATTTTTTTTGTATGCAATTTCTTGAACGGGAATTTATAAGAATAAATATTTATTAAAATTCCGAATAAAGAATTAAACTACTTGGATAGAAAATCCTTTTAAATTCATTCAATCCACTCCAAAAAAATGTTAAAATAATTTTTGACTACAATTTTTATTGTCTTAAATTTAACGTAAACAGACTCTTTGCTAAACCAAAAAATTGTATGAGCAAGCCTTTACTTCTTCTTATTGCATACTTATTCATCAATAATTATTTAATTGCCCAAAACTCAATGACCGGTGATGGCTTTGGTGGAAGGGGCTGGTATAAAGCACATAATTATTCTGTTGGGGCTTATGCTGCTTATACAGTTTGTGGGATAGATAGTCAATTGTATGCCTGGGGAGATAATGGAAGAGGTGAACTAGGAAACGGAACACTTATTCCAACAACTTCACCTGTGGCAGTTCCCGGAATGACCCAGATAAAATTCTATGCCTCTGGATATTATTCTGCTGCTATTAAAAATGATAAAACAGCCTGGGCATGGAGCTTAGAGAGCATGTGGCCTAATGCTTCACTTCCTCGGCATGTACTAGATAATGTGAAATTTGTAGATGCAGGATACAGTCATGTAGTTTTTGTAAAAGAGGATGGTACGGTATGGGGACTAGGGGCTAACAGAAATGGTGAATTGGGTAACGGGACTACTTCATATGCAATATGGGTGCCTGTTCAAATGACAGGTATTAATAATGCAGTTAGAGCTATTGCAGCAGCAACTCCGGCTTCAACTATAATTTTATTGTCGGATGGTACAGTGAAAGTAACAGGCGGTGGTTATCCATTTCTAACTACAAATTCCACAGTTCCAATAACCTTAGCAGGGCTGAGTAATATTGTTGATATAAAGGGTAACATCATTGTTGCTTATGCCTTAGATAAAAATGGAGATGTGTATTCATTTGGAAGAGATTTTACAGACAGTCCAGCTTTAGGGTTAGGAACTCCAACTGGGGTAACTACCCCTCCCACAAAAATCACCTTCCCTCCGGGAAGTGCCTCTATTGTAGCTTTATCATCTAATAATGATGGAGATTTTTGCTTGGCTTTAGATTCTAATCGAAATGTTTATGGCTGGGGAAATAATAGATACGGTAAATTAGGGGATGGTACTGTTACAAGCATAATTACACCAAAACTAATCGCCACTAACGTTATTGACATTTTTGCCGGTGAAAACTTTTGCTATATACTAAAAGCAGATAACACTTTATGGGCTAGTGGTCAAAGTGGGTATGATAATATTAACTTCGGAAGTATCTGGATGAACCTCCCCAATATCCAACGAAGTGTCTTCACCCAAATAAACCCTTTGATAGCCCCCATGAATTTATGTGCAGCAAAGCCCTTTGGCGTTGTGCCCATTAAATTATCAAACTTTACATGCACCGCTAATGGCAATGCGGCAAACATAAACTGGCAATCTGCCGAAGAAACCAATGCAGACAAATACATTGTTGAATACAGTAAAGACGGTAGCCATTTTCAAAGTATTGCCATGTTGGTTGTCAGGGGATCTAACCATTCTTACC
>JAAFHG010000666.1 GCA_013297585.1 Chitinophagales bacterium | reverse complement strand
CACAACTATACCGGGTCGTTTTCCTGAAAGCGATAGTAGTGGTGATAATAACCATCGTATTTACTATGTAACTACTAAAGATTTTAAAACTTATAGTAGCACGAAATTATTGTACAATCAAGGGTTTAATGTAATAGATGCTACCATTCAAAAAATAGGTAAGCAGTATGTGATGTTTTTGAAGGATGAAACAAAGAATCCTGTACCACAGAAAAACTTGCACATTGCTTATAGCAAAAAGCTTACAAGAGGATATGGTAAACCAACGCCTTCAATTACAGGTAAGTATTGGGCTGAAGGGCCTACTGTTACTAAGGTTGGCGATAAATGGATAGTATACTTTGATAAATATAGAGACCATAAATATGGGGCTATTAGTTCTACTGATTTGACTAATTGGACAGACATTTCTGACCAAATTATAGTGCCTAAGGGCTTAAGGCATGGTACTATTTTCACCATTACTGCAGAAGAATTTGCCAATATACAAAAAGCACTGCCTGTAGTAGCACATTAATCACAGGATGCAACAGGATAGCTGTGTTGCTAACTTGGACTACTTTTCTCGCTTAAATATGCGATTGCCATGTTAATCCTCAGGTTTGTTGTTAAAAGCGTAAGCGCTGCCCTAGTAAGTGCTTGCACTTTTGTATCATTACAAGCACAAGTAAGCTTGCCTGCTGTTTTTTCTAACAATATGGTGCTACAAAGAGAAAAACCCGTAGCTATTTGGGGTCTTGCAAGTATAGGCGAATCAGTAACGGTAAGCTTTTCAAATCAAACTAAAACAGCAGTAGCAAATAGTGTAGGCAAATGGCAAATAATACTAGATGCCATGCCTGCAAATGATAAGCCTAACACCTTAACTATCACAGGTAAAAATCGTCTTCAATTAGCCAATATTTTAGTAGGTGATGTATGGCTTTGTTCAGGGCAATCTAATATGGAATATCCATTAGAAAGAAAGCAGAAAAGATATGCGTTACCCAAAAAAGGTATCGACTCATCTGAGCTTGAACTAAATGCTGCAAAGCCCGATGCTATTAGATACTTGTATGTAGAGAAATCATTAAACCAGCCAGATTTACCTACCAAAGGATGGACAGATGGTAACGATACCATAGTGCGTTATCTATCTGCTATTGGCTACTATTTTGCCAAAGAAATTTATGCTACTACCAAAGTGCCTATTGGTATTATATCTTCTTCATGGGGCGGTACAAGGGTAGAGCAATGGACGCCTGATTGGGCTTATAAGCAATCACCTATTTTTAAAGAGCAAGCAAAGGATGCAAAGTATAAAATTGATGGTATGCATCCAGGGCAAATGTTTGATAAACTAATTGCACCAATGTTGCCTTATGGTATTAAAGGCATGTTGTGGTATCAAGGCGAATCGAATTGTATGGTAGAAGACCAAGCAACTTATCCTGCTAAAATGGAATTATTGATAAATACTTGGCGCAATTTATTTAATGATAAACAAATTCCTTTTTACTACGTACAAATTGCCCCCTATAAATACACTGCAAGAAAAGATGCTAAACCGCATACGCTAGAATCGCTACCATTAACTTGGGAAGCACAAACTAAAAACCTTGCAATAGCCAATACTGCAATGGTTGTAACCACTGACTTAGTAGATAATTTGACAGACATTCATCCTTCTTACAAATGGATTGTTGGCCATCGTTTAGCCTTATGCGCTTTAGCAAAAGATTATCAGCAAAAACTTGAGTATTCTGGCCCTGCTTATCAAGCAATGAAAATTAAGAAGAACACGATAGAACTGAGTTTTGACCATGTAGGTAGTGGTTTAATAAGTAGTGATGGCAAGCAACTTACATGGTTTACAATTGCAGGTGAGGATAATCAATTTGTACCTGCAATAGCCACTATTAAAGGCGATAAAATTATAGTAGAAGCAGCAAGCGTAACTAAACCTACACAAGTACGATTTGCTTGGAACGAAACCGCACAACCAAATTTATTTAACAAAGAAGGCTTACCAGCATTGCCTTTTAGAACATTAGCTAATTAAGAAAATATGATGAAGAAAACAGTATTCGGTTGTTTATTAATGATGCTTGTAAGCATTCAATTGGTATCAGCTCAAAATTTAGATTGGGTTGCAAAAGTTGGTGC